>CAZTAB010000001.1:0-3663 GCA_964611475.1 uncultured Verrucomicrobiota bacterium
GGACGCCTTCCCGCTCGATGACGCTGAATCGGTCGATACCGACGGGGACGGCACCGGCAACAATGCCGACTCCGATGATGATGGCGACGGTGTGGCCGATGACCTAGACGCCTTCCCGCTCGATGTCACAGAATCGGTCGATACCGACGAAGATGGGGTAGGCGATCAGTCAGACGCCTTCCCATTCGATGACGCTGAATCGGTCGATACCGACGGGGACGGAAAAGGCGATAATGCCGACGCCTTCCCGCTCGATGACGCTGAATCGGTCGATACCGACGGGGACGGCACCGGCAACAATGCCGACACCGATGATGATGGCGACGGAGTCTCAGATGTACTGGAAGCCAGATTCAACGGGGATCCGCTTGATCCTAGTGACGGAGTCGATGTTGAAGCTTCCATTATTAATGATATGGATAGCAATGAAGGGACAATCCAAGAGTTGCTGAGTCGGAACGCCTTGCTGGAGGGCACCGTCTCGAGCAATGAGACCGAGATTGCCTCGCTGGAGAGCACCGTCTCGAGCAATGAGACCGAGATTGCCACGCTCTCCCAGCGCCCGACGTTGCAGGAGGTTCGTGATGGACGTCCCGGTTCGGTTCTCCTCACTGTCGATTCCGAGACCGGATCGGAGCTCTTGGACTTCACCGTCGAGGAGAGTGAGGACCTGATCACCTGGACTCCGGTCGCCGGGCCCGGAGTAAGCAAGACCCTCACACTACCCGAGGGCAAGCGATTCTACCGGTTCGCGCATTGACCGGAACTGCCGCCCTGAATCACCATTCCCTATTCCAATGTTCCTGAGAATGTTGGAATGGGGGAATTTCTCCTTCCGTAAGATGCGGCATTGATGAAGCTCGGGGCGCGGCGTTCCGGCAGCTGCTATGGACAAGAACCGACCGGCAGCAGGACGGGGGCCATGAACCTGTCCAGGAAGTTAGGCAGGCGGCAATTCGGCGGAAGAGTGGCCGCATGCCGGGTTCCCCAAGATTCAAAACACCCGTCTCAACCATCTTCCCCCACCCCATGTAGCGGAATCCGCAAAACATCCCGGGTCCCCCCTTTCCCGCTTGCGGGAATTTCAACCTGCTTTCAGACTGCGGACATCATGACAGAAGCAACCCCCGGAACCATCGACGCCCACGTCCACGTCTGGCAACCACCCACGCCGCGCTTCCCCCTTGCCGGCGGCTACACAGCGGAAGACATGGAGCCGCGGACCTTCACACCGGAAATTCTCCTTGGTCACGCGCGTTCCTGCGGCGTGGAGCGGATCGTCCTCATCCAGATGTCCTATTACGGCTTCGACAATTCCTACATGCTCCACGTGATGCAGGAGCATCCCGGCGTCTTCTCAGGCGTCGCCGTGATCGACGACACCGCCGCCGACCCGGCGGCGGAAATGCGACGCCTGAAGGCCCAAGGCGTTCGCGGGTTCCGGCTCGTCACGCACAACCGGGATCCTGGTGCGTGGTTCGACAGCGACGGCATCCGCGCGATGTGGACGTGCGGCGCGGGGGAAAACCTGGCAATGGGCATGCTCATCAATCCCGATGTCCTCCCGATCCTTGGCAAAATGTGCGCGCGGTTTCCCGATACGCCGGTGGTCATTGCCCACCTGGCAAGGATTGGGATCGGAGCCCCGATCCGGGACGAAGATGTTGCCGCGCTTTGCAGGCTGGCCGAACAGCCCAACGTGAAGGTCAAGGTCTCGGCGTTCTACCTGATGGGCGCAGCCACGCCGCCCTACCACGACCTGGCGCCGTTCATCCGGCGAGTGTTCGAAGCCTTCGGTCCGGGACGTCTTATGTGGGCGACCGACTGCCCGTATCAGGTCGCACCGGGTCACACCTACCGGAATTCGATCGAGCTGGTTAAAAACGGTCTCGATTTCCTCTCCGGTGAAGACCGTGACCAACTGCTTCGGCGAACAGCCGAAGCCACGTATTTCAACCCCATATAGCGTCTTCGTGCCCGACAAGTTCAGTCGCCCACTGACGCACTCGCCCACCGCGCGGTCTCCTCGATCGCTTCCTCCGTGGTGTGGGTGGGCTGGTAGCCAAGCTGGTCTCGGGCCTTGTTGATGTCGTAGCACATGTGGGTGGCAAGGAAGTAGAGACCCCTCTTGCTGATGGCCTCGCCATATTTTTCGAACATCTCGTCCACGGGGACGTGACGGATCGTGACCTCGCGCCCGAGGGCCTCGCCGGTGATTTCCAGGTAGCGATTGAGCGTCACCGCCTTTTCCAGGCAGACATTGTAGACCTGCCCGGCGCATCGCGGCTCTTCGGCGGCCAGGAGAAATGATAGCGCGAGGTCCTCCACGTGCACCGGCTGCAACAGGGCAAGCCCGTCATTCGGAAGATCCAGAGGGACGCTATTCAGGATGTCCGGAATAAAGTCCCCGCGGCGTCCGCCCTGGTTATCGATCGGGAGCAGGCCCGGGCCGGTGATGTACGGCGGGCGAATCACCGTGGCGGGAAATCCCTTCCTCACGAACAAGTCGAGGGCCGCGGCGTCCACATCCGCCTTGAACTTCCATCCGCCCATGAAGTGATCATACGGCATTGTTTCGTCGCCGGGGATCCTGGCGAGCGGCGCATAGCCGCCGGTCGAGCTGCAATGGATATAGCGGCGAAGGCGGCGCGCGTGGGCGGCTATGTTTTCCACCGACTCCGGGGTTGGAACCGAGTCGATCACGACGTCGTACACTTCTTCAAACACGCGCCGCACGTCCGCCGGCTCGCCCTTGTCCGCCCGGATCCGGCGGATCTCCCCGGGGATCTCCGCCTCGTAGGTGCTCTTCCGGCCCCGGGCGCAGATGGTTACATCGTGACCGGCGTCGTGCAGGCAGTTGGCGATCGTGTGCCCAACCCAGCCGGTACCCCCGAATACAATACAATTCAAGTCGCGCCCTTCCTTATCCGCCACGCGCGGCCGGGTGGCCGCGTTCGCGGTTTTCCAAAAAGTGGGATTTAAACATGGCGATTCCCAACCCCATCAGGCATCCAGATATTCCCGCTTCACCGCGGCGACGACAGAGTAGTTGGGATCGCAGATGTTTCCAATTCGCAACTCGATGATCTGCGTCATCAAGAGAAGCGCGTCCGATTCGTCGAGCGAGTACTCTGCGGCCACCCACCTCACCAGTTCACTGCAGGCAATTCGCACGGCGTCGTCCAGCGGACGGGCGCTTCCAATGGTCATCATGTACTCATCGTTGGTCACGCGCGGCCAGTTGATGTTCTCCCCCTTCTTCACCTCAAACCGGCAAACCAGGTTTACCGGCACTTCACATGCGACGCCGCCGATCTCCCCGTGTCCCTGCCGCGCATGGCCGTCTCCGCAGAAGAACAAGCCGCCATCGGCACGGACGGGAAAGTGGACCGTGTTGCCGGGGCACGTTTCCGGGCAGTCCATGTTTCCACCGTAGTAGGAGGGCGTGAGCGCATTGATTGCCTCCAGGCGCGGCGCGGTGCCAATGGTGCCCATGAAGGGTTGAATCGGAAAACTGCGATCCCCGTAACACACGCGGCCGTTCCGAATGGGAAGCTTGCGTACGATCTCCGGTAACGGCGCGTTCAAGGTGGCCGTGGTGGTGGTTCCGGTCAGTGTTGTCGTACTCGTTGTTTTGTATGTCTTGGTGGTGGTGGAGGTGGT
>CAZTAB010000002.1:0-1950 GCA_964611475.1 uncultured Verrucomicrobiota bacterium
CGGAAGAACTTTGCGTAGGAGGAAGACAAGACACGCGGCCAGGGCGATCGCCCCCCCCCCGCATGTGGCGCATCTCGCTTCACACGCCATCGTTGACAGTGCACATGGGTCGTGACATGATCCGGTCCGCGAAACTGAAAGGAGGGAAAAACATGCCGATGCTGGTCGGCGTATCGAGAGATTACAAGGGTGAAAAATTCGAGATGGAGGCTGACGATATCAGCATCGGACGCACCGACGAGAATGCCATCACCCTTAACAACGCTTCAATTTCAGGTGCCCATTGTGCCCTAAAAAAGGAGGGCGCCTCCTACCTGCTCAAAGATCTCGGGTCCACCAACGGAACCCGGGTCAACGGGCAGCCCGTCACCGAAGTTCTACTGCAGAACCGGGACGTCGTTCACTTCGGTGCGCTGGAATTCATTTACGCCGACCGGCAAGCGGAAGAGGACGACACCCTTCACACCCCCCCGGAGGCATCGCAGGACGAGGCCTCTACCGCCCCGATAAAACAGCCGGAGACATTCTCCATCGCGTCCCCATTCGGCGCCCCTCCGAATAAGATCAAGAAATCGTGGAATGTCCTGATCCTCGTGATCGGGGTTCTCGCGCTGGTGTGCGTTGCGCTTCTGTTCTACTTTCTTTTCCTTGCGACCTGATCCACGGCCGACGGCGGTTCGCGGATGGACGCTTCTTGAATTAATCCTTTCGCTGGCCATTGCGGCTCTGGCGCTTGCCCTTCTCTATTCGCTGTTTCATTCGACGCTGTCGACGTTACGCGCAAGACAGTCGGGGCAATTTCGCGACACCGAGGTCGCGGCTCTGCTCGACTCGATCCGCGACGACCTTGCCATGGCCGTGGTCCCTGGGGGGGACGACGCATGCGGGCTGGTCCTTCAATCTGCCGGGGGGAGGCACCCCCCGGGGTTCGAATCGATGGCCGTGTGCACCAAGGAGATTCCAACCGGCGAAACCGATCCCTATTGGCACCGCTTGGTCCGGGTTCGATATCGGCTGGAATCCTTTCCGGACGGGGATCGCCTGGTGCAGAGCCGGCAGCCGCTAGTGGGTCCCGGCGCATTGCTCCCGCCCGTCACCAACGTGGTGATGGAGTCCCTGCAGAGCATGCATGTGGAACTGCACGATGGAAACCGCTGGTGCTCGGAATGGCCGCCCTCCGAAACCCATTTTCTTCCTGCAGCGGGCCGTATATCGGTGCGGGTGCGGGCCGGGGACCGTACAAAAACAATCGATACCGAGTTTCACCTACCCATGGGGGCTGTAATTGCCCCAATGAATGGTGAAAAAAACTAAAAACCCTCAAACCACAATCAGATCGATATCTTCCTGTGGCGCAGGATGCACCTCGATTTGTCTGCGGTTCCGGGAGGAACGTATGCAGACCGGAACAGTGCCTCCGGGGGCTACATCGCTATACCTGGCACAAATGGCCGCAGCCAGTCGAAGTTGGTCCTCGGTCGCAATGACGGGAAGCAAACCGGTCGGGCCCTCAATTTCCTCCACGTTCAAAATCAGGTCGTAGAGTTCGGCGGAGCTCTCAAGGTGGAGGCTCTCCTCCTGGGTCTGGCCAAGCACCAACTTGGTTACCGGACCAAGACGAAAGTGCCTTCCGTGGCGCAACAGTTCTATGGCCCGCCTCCCCTCCAAACCCTCATGGACCCGCAGGTCGGCCAAGCGCTCGATAAATGCCGGGTCCGCAAGCTGGCTCTGAGGCTTTTCGTCTCCAGGCAAAGGCTCGACACCCAGCCGGCGCGCGTACTCGACCCGCCGGTCGTCTCTCATGCCCTGCAGATCGAGCAGGTCATCCCGACTGACCCATCCCTCCATCTCCGGGCGGGTCGGGGAAAGATGCGCGGCGGACAGAGGGCGGAGGACAAGGTCTGGGACACCCGAGGCAGCCGCTGCGTATTGAAAGGCCTCCTCGGTTTG
>CAZTAB010000003.1:0-2958 GCA_964611475.1 uncultured Verrucomicrobiota bacterium
CGGCGCGGATCTCCATGAGCTGGAAGGATGATTCCAACCTCTCGATGAGCACGTACTGGACGGGAGGATGGCTTCGTGACGATTCCATGGCATTGGATCAATTTGATGTCGAGACGATCATCTGCGGCTACTTCGGGAATACCCTCGTCGCATACAACTGCGTCCAGATCGACTGATCAAGAACAAAACCATCGGAGCAACGGCCGTCGTGCATTCTCTCATCCTCGTCTAACCTCGGCTGAACCTCGAAACACCCGGCGGAAGAACCGAACTTGCACCCTGCCGCGGATTTCCCGGGTGAGGACGTGTTCCGGCGGCAACGGCTTGCACGCGGGCATCAATCCGGTATCGGTAATCACCACCGCCGTGTCGCGATCCAACACCCGGACGACCGATTCCCCGCCGGGCGGCCACTGGCAGTAGGGGTCGGGGGAGTGACTCGGCCACGGCAACTCGGCCGGATCCATCTGCAACTGCCACGTGCGCCCTGCGTCGTGAGACAGCCACGCCCCGGCCAGCGTGTCCTCGCGATAGGCGCATAGCACCACGCCGTCTCCCAGTGCCGCCATATCCACCTCGACGCCGAGAAAGCCGAAGGCAGAGGTCCAGGTTCTCCCGTCATCCTCACTGTGCGTGAAACAGATATGCGGCATGCCGTTTGGGCCGAACCATTTATCTGCGGGCGCTACCGTGCCCCGCTCCTCGCGGTAGGCACCCAGCCACCGACCCGCGCCGGTGCTGATCAGGGCGCACTCGCTGCGCACGTGGCCGTCGTTGCCGTGCGGCAACTCAGGGTAGTGCGCCTCCTGTGATTTCGCCCAGATGCGCGGCTTGCTCCACGTCACTCCGTCATCCGTGCTGACAGTGTAGAACAAGTCGCCTTTGACCGGCTTCCAGCCCTCGCGTCCCACGTGCAGAGTCCACACCAGCCTGCCGTCTTCGAGCTGCTCGATCCGGCTCCCACATCTTACCCGCCGAAGTCCGGTCTGGCTTGAGATCAGTCCCAGTGAAGACCAGGTCTCTCCTTCGTCGTCGCAATAAAACAATTCCATGTCTCTGTCTGGCGAGGTCCATTGGCCGCGCGACACCGGCAGCAACAGCCGGCCGGTCCTCGTCTGAATCATGGTCCCTGGTGTGTCGCTGCCTGTGCCCGGGTCGCTGGCCACCGCGTCGTCGCCTCTCTGCACCAGACCCACCTTGGCCCATGGGCCTTCGATGTTCCGCGAGCGGACAACCACAAAGCCCTTTGCCGTGAAGCCATAGGAACCTTCGCCCGTGAACGTCTGTCCATATCCAATGGCCAGCCAGTCGCCGCCGGTGAGCTTGAGCAGCGTCCCGATTCGGAGGCCCCCCGGTGCGTCCGGGATATCGGGCACCTGGTAGGCCTCGGCCATCCGCCATAGCCGTTTCACGCGGGCCTCTTCCTGTGCGGGTGCGTCCGCCCGATATTCGTTGCGTCTCCGGAGGATCTGACTGCGGATCTCACAGCGGGAAACGTTCTTCTCGTCCATCCAGTGGTATGAGGCCAGGATGGTGTCGGCATCGAGGTGCAACAGATGAAGGCCACCGCGATCACCAACCTGGTACCCGATGCAATCCCACACGTTGTCCTGGTAGTGCAGATCTTCACCCGCATTCAGCATCATGTTGAAAATGACGCCCCGGTCCTGGCGCGTGCCCACCATGAGCCGGTCGCCGTCGAGCAGCGCCAAGGACGGCTTGGGGCCCAGAAGAATTGCCGCCGGAGCGCTCCACGTGCGACCACCGTCCGTGCTAACCGTGCGGCAGATGCGCGGCCGGGCATAGTCGCCTCGTCCCCGGACATTGCCCTGAAGCATGCCCAACCAGCGCCCATCCGCCAAAACCGCGATCTCCCCTGGGCCGTAGCCGATGGCATGCTCCTTGTCTGCCTTGGTCACCCAGTGGGAGAACCGCCAGTTCCTGCCGAAGTCGTCGCTCCTCATCAGGCCAACACTTGCAAGTGCAGAATCCATTTCCGCGTGGTCTGCAGGACCATAGACCGCGACCCACAGCGCGCCGTCAGCCGACAACACCTTTCCCATGGCCGAAGGCGCGATCGGCCCGCCGCCCGAATCGCACTCCGCGTTCGTCCAGGTCCGGCCTTCGTCATCGCTTAACAACACCTTCAGCGTGCTACTACAGCGAAAACCGCTCCAGGCGTAGTGGTGGAGCCCGCGCGGCTCTTCACCGACCCAATTGACCCGGCCCGCCACTTCGCGCCGTCGTTCCTGAAGGGCGATCGCGTAGGGTCCCCCCTTCAACCGGTAGTGATACAGCGGGGAACAACCGGTATAGGTCCAGGGCATCATGTCCTGCCACTCGTGAATGGCCAGCACCAGCCGCCCGCAAGGAAGCGATCCGCCGGCGCCCACCGTGATGCGGTTGCCTTCCGCCGCATGCGCGATCGGCCCGAAAACCTGCCAGCTAGCGCCGCCGTCTTCGCTTTGTGAAAGCATCACACTGCGACCGGCGCGGCTACCCGTGGCCACCAGCAGACGTCCGTTCGCAGCCCGCAGGGCGACGGGATCGATTGCATCGTGCTCGCCGTCAAGCGCCGTGACCGGTCGGTCGGGCACCCACTCGGCGCACAGCGTATGGACAGTCGCATCGTGCACAGAGACCCCCGACGAGGATTCGTGATTGTGGCTCATATTGGCGAGCATCGGGGACCTTTGCTCTTTCTCTGTCATAGGTGGGGACACGGTAATCCAAGCAGGCAGATGCGGCAAGAGTATGCGACGCTCTTCACCTGGGCCGGGCTTTGCGGAAGGTCGGAACCGCGATTGACTCCTCGTCATCGCTTCTTGCCCAGGCGCACGGCCTTGTCTGCTTTTCCGTTTTCCCGGGGGGAGTCCGCTGCGCAGACACCCCGGAGCTATTGAATGGAACGCCTGCCGCGTTCCCTCCCACCCGCCGCAAATGAGCTATTGTACTCTG
>CAZTAB010000004.1:0-6156 GCA_964611475.1 uncultured Verrucomicrobiota bacterium
AGCACACCTGGCTGATCAGGAAACGGGCGACCTGTTTCGAACCCGATCGTCCGTACGGCCGCATCCCAGAACAGCAGCCCCTCCCGCGTGAGCCCCAGGAAAATGACATGCAAATCCAGGTGCTCAAGGCCCTCGCCCATAACCAGGCTGTGCAGCGATTTATCGTCCTTACCATGGGCCACAGGCGGGATGCCTTTACGAGTACTGAGGCAAATTACTTGACCCTGTGAGCCCGCTGGTGCTGGATGGACACGTTATGTCCAGCACCATCGGCACATTGTTCCGGGTATCCACCTTCGGTGAATCGCACTGCAAAGGGGTGGGCGCGGTCGTTGACGGATGCCCCCCGGGTTTAGAACTCGGCGCAGAGGACATTCAGCCACAACTGGACCGGCGACGGCCCGGCCAGAGCATCGTCACAACCGACCGGAAAGAACAGGACACCGTCTCGATTCTTTCGGGAGTCGAAAACGGCAGGACCCTGGGTACCCCCATCGGTCTGTTCGTGGCGAATCGGGATCAGCGGCCAGGAGACTACAAGGAGATGCGGAACATCCCCCGGCCATCCCACGCAGACTTTACCTACCAGATGAAATACGGAATTCGCGCCTCGAGTGGCGGCGGCCGTTCCAGCGCACGCGAAACGATCGGGCGGGTGGCCGCGGGCGCGATCGCCGAGAAAATTCTCCGCCTTTCTCACGGAGTGGAGATCGTTTCCTGGGTCAGTTCGGTCGGCGAAGTGGAAGCGCCTCACATCCTGGAGGATGAACCCTTGACCCGCGAGCAGGTGGACTCCAATGAGGTCCGTTGCCCCGACCAAGAGGTTAGCGAGAAAATGTTCCAGGAAATCGTGGCCGCAAGAGAGGCCGCGGATTCGGTCGGCGGCGTGGTGACCTGTGTCTGCCGGGGCGTGCCACCGGGGCTGGGCGAACCGGTCTTTGAGAAGGTAGAGGCGGCTCTGGCACAAGCCATGCTCTCGCTGCCCGCCACGAAGGGATTCGAACTCGGTTCCGGATTCGCTGGGACGCGAATGCGGGGATCGACTCACAATGATCCCTTTGTCTGGAAAAAGGATCGGTTGGGGACCCGCTCGAATCGAAGCGGAGGCACCCAGGGCGGAATCACCAATGGCGAGCCGATTGTCTTCCGGGTGGCGTTCAAACCGCCCGCAACAATCGGAACGCCGCAGGAAACGGCGGACTTTGACGGAAACGAGGTCATCCTCGAAGCCAAGGGGAGACACGACCCATGCGTGGTGCCCCGCGCCGTTCCCATTGTGGAAGCCATGGCGGCTCTGGTCCTTGTGGATTTATCGCTCCGCCAGAAAAATCCTGGAGGCCCACCGCCGGGTGGGACCTGAGCGAACTCCGGGACTTGCCTTTCCCGCGACCACGAGTAAAGTGTGCCGCGGTCTCTATTGAAGCCCAGCCGTGGAGAAGGGGAAAAACACATGCCAATTGCAGATATCGACCAGTGCTACGCTATGTTCGACCGGGCCAAGGAGGGCCGGTTTGCATACCCCGCGATCAATGTAACCAACCTCGAAACGCTGGGCGCGGCGCTGGAGGGATTCGCGGAAGCAGAGAGCGACGGCATGATCCAGGTCTCGACCGGCGGCGGGGCACATGCGACGGGCAACCTCATGGACATGGCGCTGGGAGCGGAGATCCTGGCCGAAGCTGCACACAAACTTGCGAATCGATATGACATCCTGATCATCTTGCACACCGACCACTGCCATCCCAAGAACCTGGAGCCCTTCCTTGATCCCCTGATCGATGGTAGCCGGCGGCGAGTGGCCGACGGCAGGCCTCCCCTCTTCTGCAGCCATATGTTCGACGGGTCGGAACTGCCCTTACAGCAAAACCTGGAGATGTCCGCCCGGTACCAGGAGACCCTTGCTTCGCTGAACATGATCCTTGAGGTGGAGATCGGTGTCGTCGGCGGCGAAGAGGACGGGCATGACACCACTGGAGTCGGGAAAGAAAAGCTGTATACGACGCCGGAGGACATGGTGGCCACCTATGAAGCGCTCCAACCAAACGGACGGTTCATGCTGGCCGCAACCTTTGGAAACGTCCATGGAGTCTACAAGCCTGGGAACGTGAAGCTAGAGCCGAAAATTCTTCAGGATGGCCAGGCGAAGGTGAAGGAAATCCACCAGACCGGCGACAATCCCCTCGATCTGGTCTTTCACGGCGGCTCCGGATCTTCGAAAGAGAAAATCCATGAAACACTCGGCTATGGCGTGATCAAGATGAACATAGACACCGACACCCAGTACACGTTTACACGCGGAGTTGTCGACCACGTCATGCGGAACTATGACGGCGTTCTAAAAGTCGATGGCGAGGTGGGCGAGAAAAAGTCTTACGATCCGCGGACATACCTGAAAAAGGCCCGCAGTGGGATGAAAGAGCGGGTTGTCGAAGCGACGCAGGATCTCCGCTGCGCCGGCAAATCGATTCTCAAGTAATCGCCGGGTCGACATTCCGGCTGGCAGGGAACGGAATGCGCGCGAAAACCCGGTTGCATCCCACCACCCCGACAGGGTTTACAACGGAACTTGTCTGAAGGGAAAGGTAGCTCACCGAGCAAGATGCCACCGGGCTCGAATCGTGAGCTGGTCGGGAGAGCCTTTATCCCGACGAGGAACATCGTCCAGACCAACGGGAGTCGAGCCGGTGGACATCATGACTCCCGGACGGGTCACGAATGTTCCACTGCGCCAGGTGTTCGAAACACATCGTGATCGAGCATCCGCTCCCCATCAAAAAGAAAGCGGCCGACGAACGGCTCCCCGGCGAAAACATGCGGCACCCAGCATCGGTCGTCCGCCCACATCTGTTCGTAGGGCATCGCGTGTACGGAATTCCAGAAAGGTTTTGCCTCCGCGGTTTCTGCAGGCTCTCCCTCAAAGTCGGCAGCCCGGAACACCTCCCCCTGAATGGTAAATCCGTCGAGGAATTGGAAGAACAACTGGCCGCACGGCTCAACCCCCGTTGGCGTCACGCAAACCTCCTCGCGGACTTCCCGAATCGCCGCAGCCCGGGCCGTTTCCCCCGGCTCGACCCGTCCGCCTGGAGCATTGATTTTCCCCTTGCCGAATCCCGTCTTCTTGTGAATGAGGAGGACCTCCTCGTCACGAAAGAGGAAAAGCAGCGTCGCGTGCCATTCCGGAATCCAGGCGTTCCAGTCGATCTGGCTCAGACGTTCAAACATGCGGCTCCCGGGCCTATCCTGCGTCGTCTTTCGCGGCGCCCCTGGCGCGCAGAAACCGCTTCCGGTAGTAGGCCAGTTCGGCGATCGAGGCCTGCACATCGTAGTAGGCATCGTGAACCTCGGCATGGGACGACATGACGGCCTCCGGGAAATGGGCACGAACCACTTCCGGATCCGCCTTGTCAAACTCGTCTCCGTCGGCTTAGTCCGTCCACTGCAGCTTTATGGCACTTACATCAAGTAACCGGTAATGGCACCGCCGGATAAATCCGGGCAACAACCGGCGAAGGAGGTAGAAATCGGCATGTACGCTGTTGCCCGACACTACGGGCCGCTTTGCAATCTCCTCCCCGCCAGGCCCCACAAGATCATCGAGATAGGAGCACAAACGATCGTCCAAACCGACCATCGGCACAGCATCCTCGCCCCGGCATTTCACCAGGAGGTCGGCCAGATTTTCCCGTACCCACGGTGAGATTTCCGTGCCCGGCTCGAGGCGAACAAAGAGGTTGAGATCCCTCGAGGGGTCAGACAGGCGGCGAAGAGATGTATCCGTGAGAACGACGGATATTTGCAGCAAGGACGCACGCTCAAGTTCAAGGGATGTGAACTCCGTGTCGAGCCAGACATACGCCGTAGATAGGGGGCTGACTTCCATCGCAAATCGGTCTACGCATCCACGGGCGGGATGTCCCTCCAAGGCTCCGTTTCCATCTAGAGTGGGCTCCTGCTCAGGTTTTCTGATTTCCGCTCGTACGTCCAGAAGAAATCCCGAGCCTTCTGAATAAAGCAACTCACTCCTCGTTAGCGTCAGAAAAGGTCCCCGGCTCAAGCTTCGCTTAGCAGCAGGAGGAGGTAACAGGAGCACAAAGCGCGAAGCACTGATGCCGGGGACCTAGATCTGAACAAAAGCAACCGTCCCATACCCGTGGTGAGGGAGAGAGAGAAGGTTCCATCGATATGCAGTCCGGATGCTTCATTATTTCCTTCATTTGGCGGATTTGACGCAGGCTTACCCCTCAGCGTTCAATGAAATCCGTCGAGAACGCGTTTCCGCCTTTTTCGGAAGCACAATGGTCAATTGTCCATTCTGCAGACAGGCCCGGATCGAAGCGGAATCCGCGCCTTCGGGAATCCGGAAAGATCGCCCGAAACTCCCGCCGGCAAATTCCCGGTGAATAATTCGCATCCCATGGGGGACATCGACCTGAGAAGGAGCCTGGATGGTCAGGACACCTCGTTCAACCGTGACCTTTGCATCGTTCGGCCCCACACCGGGGACATTCACAACCAGACCGTATTCTTCCAACGTTTCGTACAGATCCGCTGCGGGGCAACAAACCCTCTGCGCTCGACTCTCGTTGCAGGGCCCTTTCTTTTGCACACTTGCTTCTTCAGTCGCCATATCGTTCTCCTCTGAATGTTTTCGTTAGTTCGTTTCCACCTTGATTACCCGGGACTTTTCTGCCTCCACGCGGGGCAGGGTTATCTTCAGAATGCCGTCCCGGCAGGATGCCGAAACATCCTCGTCTCGCACCGTGAATGGCAGGCGAATCCTCCTTTTCACCCCACCAACCGGTCGTTCCTGGAGGGAAACTGAATCCTCTTCACCAATTTCCGGAAGTTTGCGGTCGACGTCCAGTGTCAGGAGCTTGTCCGTCAGCGTAATTCTGATGCTGTCCGGATCCACCCCGGGCAGTTCCACTGCAACGACCAGTTCACTCTCATTCCCATATACGTTCAGCGCAGGGTCTTCGGCTGGAAAACCGCTGTTGGAAAACTGGTTCTGACACTCTTCCGCAATGAGCCGAAAATCACCGAACTCTCGATTTAAAACCCCAACCGTGGTCCAAAACATGAATATATCTCTCCATTCTATAGGTTTACGAAGCCACCTTTCGGAACTTCACAACTTGTAATGAATCATATAGATATCCATTTTTAATATACGTTCAATTAAATATATAACTGCCTCTTTTACAATATGTTACAACTTTCCAAATATATATTTACAGAGTAATTATGTCCCACTTTCAAACTAAAAAAAACAACACTTGAGCCATATTGTCTCCAACCTCATCAAGTCATGAGCCAAGTCATTCCTCTGGGGATGCCGGGATTGGGCAGAATTCACCGCAGCGACGGGGTCTTGAAGCCTTACAAGTGACACAAGTCAGCACTTCTACGTCTTGGACAAAACCCGATTCCTGTTTCCTCGGGAAGGAACCACCAGCACCTCGAGGGAATGCAGGTCAAGCGTAGGCCCAGGTGGGGGTGCATGCGTGCGCATGGCACAAGCAATTTCCCGGGCACCCGAATGGCTTTCTCTCATTGCAAACCGACAACCCGGGTCGCGGGTCTCGCCCATGGAGCGAGTGCAACCACCCGTCACCCCACACGGAGCATCATGCAAAAATGTGCGAAGTTCAAAAGGAAGGGCATCCCAGGGTTTGATGAACACCCGCCATCCAGGAAGAAGATTGTTTCGCGTTACGCATATCCAAGAAAGCCAGGATGGAAGCCCGGCTCGTTCATGCGTTCGCGGAGATCCTCCTGCAAAGAGACAAATTCACCTCCCGCACATCCTGCGGGCAAATCGCGGAAGCCCGGGATCCCGAGCCCCCATGACCAGAAGCGTATCGCCTACCCCGAGCTCGTCACGCAGCCGCCGCTCGAGGCCCCCGAAGTCCGCCTCCACCTCAACGTTGACTCCACGCGCTCGCAACGCACGCGCGACTTCATCGGACGAAGGGGATCCCTTCGCCGTTCCCCCCGCATAGAACACCGGAAGCAGGAAAAGACAATCATCCTTTTGGCATACGGTTACAAACGCTTCAACGAGTTCGTCGAACATCAGATTGAGAGGGCTAAACCCGTGCGGACGCCAGACACCCATGACACGCCCGGAAGACGGAGCCACGGCAGTCCACGCGG
>CAZTAB010000005.1:0-8281 GCA_964611475.1 uncultured Verrucomicrobiota bacterium
GCCGCGCGAATACTCGTTCGCGCCCTTTGGCCTGTAGGTGGCTTCGGTCAGGTACTACCGCCGGGCCTGACCCTTGCGAATCCAATGACGCAATCCCCAATGCCTGACGGCCCGATAAAATCTGAAATTCCAGAGGAAAACACCCGCGGAAATGTTCGGGAACAGATCGACGTCTTCTTCGAAATTCCCTGGTTTTGATTCGTCACTGGATGCGGAACAGCAATCGGTCCTATCGGCAAGATTCGACGAGGGCAAAGACCGATGATCGTCCTTGTCCAGCGCCAACCCGGTCGACGATGGACGGGAACATCAGGACGCACCACCGGACCCGCGCCATTGCTCCACGGGGGCCAGTTCCTCTTCGGTCACCTCACTGCCGACAAGAAAAGCCGGCTCCATGGCCAGGAATTCTTTCGCCGGGATATCAATGTGGTCGATCCCGATTTCGTAGCCTCCCTGACCGCCTTGCATGCGGAGTTCCTCCAGAGTGATCGACTCGGGCCGCTCCGGAAAACGGTTCACGAAGAGCCGCACGTGGATCGTTCCGCCGGGATCGATGCGAAGTAGCTTCACGATCCCCACGTCGCCGCCGGGCCGGCGGATGGAGTAGATGCCTCCGACCTCCAGGCCGGACATATCAGGGACTTTGCTACCGCAGCCGGCCAGCAGCAGACATGCGATTCCCAGGGATAAAAGTACCCGCGGCTTCATTGGAGGAACCATTCTACAGCTTCACCCCGAACGGCCACCAGAACGGATCCCGCTTATCGCGGGGAATGTCCTCGTCCCGTACACCCCCGGCGTGACCGTCGAAGAAGAGGAAGTTCGCCAGTTCCTGATCCATGAGATCCGTGTCCGGCATGTAGTCCTCCAGGTGGCGCTTTCCGCCCACGGGATACGCTCGCGCCACCGTCACCGCGGAATTGAAGTACCACCCGTTCCAGTCCCCGTCGCCCCACCACATCAGGCTCTCGGGCTTGTCGTACTCGTAGATCCAGGCCTCAAAGTCGGACGGCAGCAGCACCGACCCGGTCCAGATCAGCGTCGGCACCCCGTACAGATTCCAGGCGTAGGTTGAGCCGTAGGGGTTGAGGTACTCGAAGCGCCTGGGGCTGTAGTGCATGCCAAACAAGAGCGGGCAATTCCAGATGGTTCCAAGATGGTCCGTCAAGCGCCGGTGGGGGCTGTAACCGAAATAATCATCCAGCAAATCGTACTGGAAGGGTGAGGAACCATCCGGCCGGAACATCCGCCCCGGGCACACCCGGTCCTCGTGGTCTCTCGACCAGGAGTAGTTGATCACCCCGACCTGCCGGAGATTGGACATGCACTTCGTGCTGATTCCCTGCTTTCGGGCGCGGCTGAGCGCGGGTACAAGGATGGCCGCAAGGATCGCAATGATAGCAATGACGACGAGCAACTCGATCAGGGTAAATCCTGACCGGGTGCGCTCAGGTATGGCTTCATGTCGGATCATGCTGCATAGACTCCCGAAGGTTCGGAAATAACTTGCATGGAAACTGGCCGTTCTGCAACTGGAAGATGCTATTTTCTACTCCAGCAACACGAGCGTCGGATTGAAATCGGGCACATTCAGAGTCAGCCGGTTGCCGCTCCAGCATCATGGATGCAGAGAAAAGTGCGTTTCTCGCCGACGTGAATTCCAGCGTCACCCAGTCGGTGGCGGGATTCTTGTCCGATCCGAAGACGCCCTGGACCGCCGACACGCTGTCGGTAACGGTGATCCCCTGCCCCTCGTTGAACCCGTAGCCGTGCACCATGGCCGCATGCCCGATGACGCACGAAAACTGCGCCACGACGGCAAGCAGGACAGAGGAACACGTCAGGAAACGAATCATGGGCGAACTCGGTTCTGTGATACACAGATTGAACGGCCATTGCAATGCAGCCAGGTATTTGATGCCTTAAAATTGAGAGTTGAATGTTGAATGTTGAACGTCCAACCTTGGCGGGACTCGATTACCATCTCGAAAATGCACTTAACGATACTCCCTGTTCCATGCTTTCTACTGGTGTGCGCGCTCGCTACGTCCGCCGAGCCTCCCTGGGCCGGCTCAGCCGTCGGGCGAAGCGACGAGGTGCTGGCGCCGTGGACACCCGTCGTTGCCGAGGGCAACGTCATCTCCTGCTGGGGACGCGAGCACACCTGGGGTGATTCACCCTTTCCCCGACAGGTCAAAAGCCAGGGGCGCGAGCTGCTTGCGCGTCCAATCGAAATTTCCCTGACCGTGGACGGCGGTTCCACCGGTTGGAACGCGGTCGATGAAGGAACGGATGCCATCGTGACGTCCGATGCCGGTACGGCCGCCCGCATAGATCGTTTTATGCATGGCGGTCCCATCGGGATTCGCGGTACCGCAACCGTCGAATACGACGGGATGGTCCGGATCGACCTGGAAGTGGAGCCTGCGATACCGGTGGAAGTCGACCAGTTTCACGTCGACATTCCACTGCGGGCGCAGAACACGACGCTGTACCACTACTGGCCGCTCGACGCGGCGCACGGTGAACGCACCCCGTCGAACTCCGGCGCCCTCAAGCCGATCACGTCGCACTTCCGCCCGCTCTGGTGGCTCGGCGACGAAGAAGGAGGATTGATCTGGTTCGCGGAAAGCGACCGGCACTGGACGCCGGTGGCCTCCCGGAAGTGCATCGAAGTAATTCCCGGTGAGGAAGAGGTGGTGCTTCGTCTCCGCATCTGGGATGAACCGACGCGAATCGATCGCACCACGCGAATCACCATGGGACTGATGGCCACGCCGGTAAAGACGTGGCCGGACGACTGGCACAGCCAGTTCATTACCGGCAACGTCGAGTACGACCGACCCGACGCATGGCTCGACAACGCAGCAAAACACGGAGCCACGATCCTGCAGTGGGGCGCCGAATGGCCCGGGATCCAGGCCCACGTCACGCCATCGCGGCCGGATGAATTTCGCCGGATCAATCGCGAGGCGCAGCGACGGGGCATGCGGATTGTGCCCTACTTCGGATATGAGATCAGCGACGCGCATCCGCACTACGATCAATACCACCAGGCGGTGCGCGTCGCGCCCTTCTACCACCGCTTTCCGATCAACGAGAAAGAAAACCCGGGCTACCTGAAGCACATGGTGCCACAGACCGCGTACACCGTCTGCTACCGGAGTCATTGGGCCGATCAACTTCTGGAGGGCATGGCGAAGACGAAGGCAGAACACGGCATCGACGGCGTCTATCTCGATGCCACCTCGACGCCCTGGTGGTGCTCCAACCGGGCGCACGGCTGCGGATACATCGCCAGGAACGGCTCCCTTCGCCCGACCTTCCCCATTTTCGCCGTGCGCGACACCATGAAGCGCATCCGCACGCTCTTTCCGGAAAATTCCGGGGGACTCGTGCTGGCCCACAACAGCACCTGCATGATGATGCCGACCCTCAGCTTTGCGACCTGCACCATGAACGGGGAGAGTTTGAGCAGCCAACCGCGCCCTGAAAACACACTGGAACTCCTGTCGCTTGCCACCTACCGCGCCGAGTACATGGCGCACAACTGGGGCGTGCCCCACATGATGCTATCCATCGGGCATCCAATCACGGAACAGGAACTGCTGGCCATCGGGATGATTCATGACGTCGTGACGCGCGATGAACTCCATCCCGACAGCCTGGCGAATGTCGCGCGCTACAAGCGCGTGTTCCGCGAATTCCCGGTAGATGGCGCCGAATGGATCCCCTACTGGCGGAACGAAGGCCAGGTCGACACTTCAAATCCTGAACAAATCAAGGTAAGCTTCTATCGGAACAACGAGGGCGCCGTGCTGCTCGTCGTGTCGAATCTGGGGAACACGGATCTCGAGGGGGCGTGGGTAAAATTGAAGCTCGGCGCGAACATGTCCGCCGCGCGAAACGCCGTTACAGGGGAAGATTTGACCGTGGAAGACAGATCCATTTTCCTGGCGTTGCCTCCGTACGATCCACAACTGATCCTCGCCTGGTTTTAAATCGCAGCGCCCCACGATCGTAGCGCGGGTACCCGACCCATAGAAAGACGACCCCTTTCACTACACCGGCCGCCACACCAGCGCCATCTCCTTTCCCCTCGGTGGAATCGGGACCGGGTGCATCGGGCTCGCGGGCAACGGGCGGCTGGTGGACTGGGAGATCTTCAACCGGCCCGACAAGGGAACCGTCAACGGCTTTTTACATTTCGCCATCAAGGCGGAACACACCGGCAAGGTCGTCGACGCGCGCGTTCTGCATGCCACCCATGCCAACCAGACTGGCGAGCGGCGCACGTGCACGACGCTTTGGTGCCTCCCGCGGTTCGCAGGGTTCAGCGAAGCGATGCAGGTGGCCGCGTCGCCGCAAGAGGAGCAGGTGTTTCCGGACACATGAACGGACAGCTCCGACCTCGACGCCGAGCCCGCTCCGTTTACGCGGTTTCCCGGGAAGCATCTCCCTGAAGAGACGTAATTTTTCCGCAAGGGAACGCAAAGGATTCGGTTCAGAACCTTGCGGCCTTTCGGGACAAAAACTTTATAGATGCCCGCAGCGCGGCGTTCCGGATGTCGACTACTACACAGGTCGGATACGCGTGCCACGATCTGTCGTTCCGGTCGCGGAACGATAAACGGGAGGAGAAGGAACTCCGGCGACCCGCCTGGGAAGCTCATGAAACTGGACAAACCCACATGATTTCCCTACCTTGTCGAGAAGAAGATGGATGGCGGTAATCCATCGGGAATCCCATTTGAACCTGTTCTCCATGATGCTTTCATGCGCTGGTCTGAAGTCAAGCGTCCGATAGTTTGCCTGGCCCCGATGGACGGGGTGACCAATACCGCCTACAGGCAGATTGTCCGAAGGTTGAACCCCCAGGTGATCCTGTTCAGCGAGTTCACCAGTGTAGACGGCCTGGTCCGCAGCGAACGAGTACGGATGCGTCTTGATTATCACCCATCGGAACAGCCCTTGTTCATGCAGCTTTTCGGAAACAATCCGGCGATGTTTGCCGAGGCGGCCAAGATGGTGGAGCAACGGGGAATGATGGGGGTCGATATCAACATGGGCTGCCCGGCCAAAAAAATTGTCCATTCCCAGCATGGAAGCGCGCTGATGAAGGATCCGGATACGGCATGCCAGATCATCGAATCGATCCGTGGCAGCTGCGGTTTGCAAGTCTCAGTGAAGACAAGACTGGGCTGGGAAAATGCGGATGGCCTGGTCTCTTTTTGTCGGTCCCTGCAGTCTGCCGGGGCCTCCATGATCACCATCCACGGCAGGACCTACAGCCAGGCCTTCAGGGGAAAAGCCGACTGGGAACCTATTTATGACCTCAAAAAACATCTCCAGGTGCCACTCCTGGGCAACGGTGATGTTTGGGACCATCAGGATGGCGTAAAACGCATGCAAAACCTGGATGGCTTCATGATTGGCCGACACGCGATCGGAAACCCCTGGTGTTTCCGTGACCCGGAAAAATTCCCCCACCCCGCCTTGGCAGAAAGGGTTGAAGTCGCCCTGGACCACTACGGGTTACTATGCAAACTTCAACCGGAGCGGGTGGCAGTTCGTGAGTTCCGAAAATACCTTGGGCATTATGTCAACGGGTTCCAGCGCGCCAAGGCATGGCGGGCCCGCCTGATGCAGTGCAAGAGCAGTCCCGAATTCGTCGCCTGCATGAACCATCTCCAGCTCGAAGAAGGTCTGCTTGAAGTTGCCGGTTGATTCAGGCTGGAACAAGCAGGTTATAAATCATGCGCAGCGGAAAATGGCGGGGCTGGATGACATCTGAATCGGTGCGACATCGTGTTGAACGGTCCGGCCAGGCATTACATTCGATGCAATGTCCACACGGAGAGGGGGGCTACCGCGTTGAATGAACCCGCCCCAGACTCCCGGAACAGAACGATGAAGAACACCCCAGGAGCTGTGATCTGACGGGCTTTGTCGCCACACTAAGGAATCCATCTGAAGTGGTTGTAATGGGGCGGGGATTTTTTACTTCAACAGAAACTTCGGGTCGAACCAGTCCCCGTCGCAGACGCCGCCGACATGTCCTTCCGCGGCAAACTCGAGCATGACGTGCTCACCGGCCAGGTGGCTGAGGTCCACGTCGAACGTCATCATCGTGAAGGGCTTCTTCCCGTTGTTCAGGTGAACGATCTCCCTGCCGTTGATTCGGATGGTTCCATCACCGCCGACCAGCGAGCTACCGTCCTCGCGCAGCTTGTAGGCGCCGACCAACCGAACATTCCGGTCCTCCGGCAGCTTGCCCAGGATCACCCCGCGTCCGCTGGTCTTGTTGTAGAAAGCACTCACCTGGTACGGGATCCGCAACGGGCCGTCCCCTGGATACTCATTGCGCTCATGCCGGCCCACATGCCAGGTTCGCTGCTCGTGGGGCGTGCGCCACGGCAGGTCCACCCACGGGCCCTCCAGCGGGTTATCCATTTCGCGGAAGGCAATGATTTTCGAGCGCAGTACGTTGACCTTTCCCAGCTTGTCCGCGATCAGCTTCGTCGCCTCGTTGTCGGTTTCAATCGCTTCTGCTACCTCTACGCCCGGAAACGGCAGTGCATCCGTCTGCAATTCCCCGGTCGCCAGCCGCGTTGTCGGATCGGGAATCAATTCCACGCCATCCACGAATGCGCGCCATCCTTCCGGGACATGGGCCTCGACCGGACCGTTGCCCACGCAGTGAATCATCGCCCAGTGCCCCTCCGGATCGCTGTACTGCGCCGCGATGTGGGACTGCTGGTGATACCAAAGCGAAAAATCGTCCGGTACCCTCGTGACGTGAAAGGCGTCCTGCGGCAGCGTCCCCGTCTCGTCCAGCAGGTACGAAAGCGACGGGTCGAGCCCAAGTTGGGTCGTGTCATTATACAGGTGCCAGACCGCCAGCACGTCGGGACCCGGCTCAATATGCCGCAGACACCCCGGGCCGCTCCACTCGGAATACCCCGCCACGCGCGTGCCCACGCGGCGAACCTCCTTGCCCGGTTCGTACACCGCAAAGGCGATACGGTCCGACTTCATCTCGTACCATGCCTTCACCCCATTCCTGCCCGTGTAGCCGAAGATTTTCGTCCATTCGTCTTTTTTCAGATCTTCAAATACGGGATACACCCCGTGCGACCAGTGCTTCTCGTACCGGTCCGCGCGCGCCCTCTCCAGGCTGAGGTCGGGCCGCAACCGGTGTTTCTGGAATTCCTGCCCAGCCGCCATCCACGATTCGTCCTCCACGCGGATCGGAGGCGTGAGAAAACCCCAGTGCGCGATGGCCGCGTACATGTCCATGTTGTTCGGCGCCGAGGTCTGCCCCTCGGGCAGGATCTTGATGAAGGGACTGAACAGGTACCCGGTCATCGGGTGCCCCAGCGGCATCTGGCTCAGGGCGAAACTGGAATACTTGGCGGTCAGCATGTTGAACTGCTCGGTCTCGATGGCGCAGTGCGGATATGCCGCGGCGACTTCCTGCATCAGGGCCTGAACGCCCTCCAGGCCATTCACCCCATCGATGACGAACGGGCCCCCTGGAGCCATCGATTCATCCAGGTAGACCAGATCCACGCCCACTTCGTCCGCCACCGCTTTGCCGATCTCCCGAACCAGCGTGTCACGCCAAGGCTTGAAGGCGGAGGAAACGGTGATCAGGCCGCGGCCCGGGATGCCGTCATACAGTTCATTCCCGTATGGGTCATGTCCGGTTACTACCAGCCCGGGACGCATTTGCTTCACCATGTCATCGAACGCCCGGGACATCCGCTGCGAGTTATAGTGCGCGCCAACGTGGAATCCCAAATCGCGGCACCGCTTGAACCATTTTCCTGCCAACTCGTTCGGGGTATAGTCGGGATAGTTGGTGTCCATCGGGCTGTTCCGCCATCCGACGAGGCGGCCGATGATGGTGCGCGGCGGGTCCACCATGGTGGCAAGCTGCTCCAGGGGCCCGTAGGCCCCCACCCGAAGGTAGATTTGCGTGTCGATGTCACTGACCCAATCCGGATGGTGGCCGCCGCCGATACGCTGATAGCCGACCGACTTCATCCACGCAATGAACGGGTCGAGGGCATGCGTCCAGGAATCGCGGTAGGCGCGAATCCGGATCTCAAAATGCTCCGGCTGGTCCGATCCGAGAGGGAACCGCCGCACCAGCCCAACGGTCGCGTCCATCCCCCGCCCCTTCACCATGGCAACCGCAGGGCCGATTCTCGGGTCCCGCCCCTCGATAAGCCAGCCCCTCTTGTCGCCCTCGAACAACACGATCGGCGGATGC
>CAZTAB010000006.1:0-6847 GCA_964611475.1 uncultured Verrucomicrobiota bacterium
GGATCATGCAAGGGCAGGGTGTCTTGCTCCCGGTGTTAGCGTTTCTGCTTAACCTCCGGATCCTCCTTGACCAGGGCGGTAATCGGATTGCTCCCTCTGTCCCGTCTAGATGCCCTCCATAACCCCCAAGTGCGGACGCCATGCTGGAATGGAGAAAACCTGTCGCACCACTTTCGAATTGGAGCGTAACCGCGGCAACGTCCGGATAGTCGAGGTCGGTGCTGACGTACCTCCCGCCAGAGGCGAATACCGACGTTGCCTTCCCGCAAACGTAAAGCATGAAATCGATCTCGTGAGCATTAATCTCCATCAGGATTCCCCCGCTTTTTTCACGGGACGCACGCCAGGATTTTGCCCATACACCCGACCAGGGTCCCCCCGTCCGGGCGACTTGCATGAAGATCGGGTCGCCGACGTCGCCCGAATCCACAATGCGCTTCACCCCCCCATGAATGGCGTGATATCGGCAAACCTGACCCACCATCAGCTTCACACCCGCCCGCTCCGCGGCGGCGATGATTTCATCGCAGTCGGCCACCGTCGGCGCCAGCGGCTTCTCGACAAACACGTGCTTCCCCGCCTCCGACGCCGCTACGCAAAGCTCGCGATGAAGAAAAGGCGGCGCGGCAATGATAACGCCCCGGATGTCCTCCCGCGAAAGCATCGTCTCCAACGCTGACTCGGCCTGCACCCCCCGCTCCGCGGCAACCTGCCGAGCCGCTTCCGCATCGGGATCAAACACCGCAACCAGTGCGGCTTGCTCAACCTGCTCCAACGCCCCGGCAAGACTACCGCCCATGACCCCGCACCCGATCAATCCTACGTTCATATCGCTCATGAAAACCCCCGTGTGAATTTTCGAAACCTTGCCGAATCATGGGCGACAGAACAATCAAGATTTTAGGCCATGACCTTCCCATTGACAACCTGAGACGGGATTCCCTACGGTGCCACTGAATAGCCCATCCCCAGTCAGCGGTCTTTTTAAGGAGAAACAAGATGTCGATTTTCAGAGTGGTTCACGGAATAACCCGCCTGGATTGCCTCTCTTTTATCCTCGACGAGGACATGGCGGAACGAGAACACATCGGGTGGCGGCTGGAACAGGCCGTCCGGGACCCCTCGAATCCGCTGATCGAACCCCACCTCCCCTGGGATGAAGGATGCCCCTTCGCGCACGGCACCTTCCTGATCGACCCGGTAGATGGACTTTGGAAGGGATGGTACATCTCGACGCCTGTCGGCAAAGCCGATTTCGAAAACCACCGGGTCCTCACCTATGCCACGTCCGAAGACGGAATTCACTGGACCCGCCCGGAGCTCGACCTGTGCCCCCGTCCGGGCCATCCCAAAACCAATATCCTGCTGGATTTCGATTCCGGCGGCAGCTCGATGTATGCATCCGTTATCGTGCATCCCGACGCCGCCCCGGATCGCCGCTACGAGATGTTCCTGATGCGTGGCCCTGACCGGACTGGAGGGGAGGCGCCCCGATTCGTCCGCGGCATCGATCCAAAACCAGGCGAAGAGTTTCACCCCTTTGCCACATACCGCTACTTCTCGGAGGACGGCATCCACTGGAACGCAAAGGAAGGTCCGCTTCTCGTGCCACAAACCGTCGGCATGAAAATGACCATGCCCTACACCACGCCGCAGGGCGGCGCCGACCAGGCGTCATATTACTCGAATCGCAGGATGGGCCTGGATGACGACGGATATACACTATACCAGAAGGTCGGAGAGCCCATGCACCCCGGGGGCCTGGTTTCGCATGACTGTTTTCCCTGGGGCCGGCGGGTCATCGCGCGCCGCACCAGCCCGGACGGCTCCGCGTGGTCCACGCCGGAAATCATCATCCAGCCCGACTGGCGGGACCCGCACGACCAGCAGTTCATGGAACTCGCCCCACACAAGGTTCGCGGCGGCCTTCTTGGACTGCTGACCTGCTACAACGTGCGGGAGCATACGATCGACTTCCAATTGGCAGGGAGCGAAGACGGACGTCTCTGGTCCCGTCCATCCCGCCAACCGACGCTTCCCGTCTCGCCGCTGGGCGACTACGGAGGCGGCCAGCTGTGGCCCACGCATGAACTCATCGAGCACGACGGGCGGCTTTACATGTATTATGCCGGCCTGGAAGGACTGCACGGCGACACGTCATTTGGCGCCGGACCCAATCTCTGGAATTTCTACGGCGCAATCTGCCGCGCGAGTTGGGACATTGACCGGTACTGGTCGGTTGTCAGCGGCATCGGCGGGGTCTGCGAAGCAACGTTTCGAACACATCCGTCACCTGCGGGCGGGAAACGACTTATTCTGAACGCGGCGACGTCGACGGTCTCGGAGGGCGAACTGGCGGTCGAACTGACCGATCCGGAGGGAAAGCCCATCGAAGGATTCACACGAGATGACTATAAGTCCTGGCACGGTGACGCCAAGTCACAGCCGGCACGATGGTCCGGAGGAGACACCTGTCCACGGGACCATGCCTGCGCGCGATTCTTCCTGCGGCGCAGCCGTTTGTACGGCTTCGCGTGGGAATAAGCTCCCTGTTGGGCCATCCTCTCCAGCCAACATCGCATCCCGCACTTCGATCTTGGATTATTAGCTGCAGGAGAGCGCCTTGCATCGAGAATATCCAATGCCGGAGTGCACATCCCGGACCCCACACGAGGCCTCTTGGGTTGGGAATCGTACGAGATGCACCCGGGGCCATGAATCACGCGGACAGGCGGAGAAATCCACCCTGTGCTAATGCAGGAAAGGTCCGGCATGGAAACGGGTTTGCCGCCGCTTGCTCCTGATCCTCCAGCTGGTTCCGTCGGCACCGGCAATACCAGCTGTTCGACTGCTACGGTGTTCGCAGCTTCACATCGCCCACGCCAGTGAGACCGGTCAGGTGTCTTCACAGCGGCTGGGATTGATGCCGGGCGCCTCAATCTTCATTCCCTTGGGTTTGTGCGGCTGCACCCATTCCGCGTCCGACGTGTTCAGGCTACGCAGGAACGGCCTGGCAACGTCCGGCGCGCTTTCCACCAGCGCCGAGTCCCACTCGTCGACGGCCTGGACGGGTCCCGCCCAGGCAGGCCGATAGCCGAACTGGAGAAGTTCACGCGGCTGCGTGTCCTTGTTCGGGTGACTTCCGTGAAGCAACATGGAAGGCACCACGACTGCCGATCCGGCGGGCGGAACCAGCGTAATTTCTTCCGGATGCGACTTGTGGCGGACATACGGGCTGGCATCGGCATGGAAGGAGAGATGGGAACGGGCAATCAGTCGGAAGGGGGCTCGTTGTGGCACCAAGTCATCCAGGTAATAGAGCACCCGCAGGAGCCGGGGGCAGCTCCCCTCGTATCCGAACAGGTCGGATCCATGGGGTTGTCCGTCAGTATGAATCGAGATCCCGGGCGAACCGGGCAACGTGCGCTGAAAGAATCCGCGGGTGAAGACAATGTCGGGCCCCATCAGATCCGTGAGGAAATCGATCATAGGCGGGTATCCGATCAACTCGCATACGGCGCGGCTAACCCACTGGGGTTGCTGCTGGGAGCGCGTCTGGCTTTCGCTGTAGCTCGTATGCCCCATCTCCGCTTCCGCGAGTTCCTCCTTAATTCGGGCCACGGTCTCCGGGTCGAGAATGGATGGGAATACGACATACCCCTCCACCTCCAGGTGGCGAATCTGCCTGGCCCGGGAAAACGAGGAAAAATCCGTTGTATCGAGGTTCATGAACCCAATTTCTTCCTCGGGATCGGCCTGGGTTGTTGTTGTCTGGTTCATCGAAAAACTCCTCGTTCATTCTGCCACGTTCGGAAACACCACGACGCAAGACTTCATAATCGCCCACATTTCGGGCTCCCGTCCACAATGAAATCGGTAAAATCGCCGCCACGGAACGCTTGGGTTGACAGGCCCCTACCCGTGTTCCAATGCTACAACCCAACATGAGTAAACTTCGAATCGGCATGTGGGGGACGACCGCGTTCAGGCCCAGCCACGTCTGGGACCTGTTGAAGTATCTGCTGGGAGAAGGTGACGACGTTTCCCGCGAGAACAGCGAGATATTCCAGATCACCGGACTCTGGCTGGAGCAGAGGAGAGAGAAGGACATCTGCCCGGACGTTTCGTTGTGGACGGGCAAACACCACTTCCCCCTCGTGAACACGAAGGCTGAGGCCCTGGTCGATGCGAATGGGGACTACGTCGACGTGGTATGGCTCGTCCCTGAACACGGCAAATATCCGGTTCACTTGAACCAGCCGCTGTATCCGATCCGGCCGTGGCTGGACGCGCTCTTCGAGTTCGTTCGCGCCACGGGGTGGAAACCCCGGCTGCTCGTGATCGACAAGAACGTATTCATTACGATGCGGGATTACTTCCGGCTGGCTCATGAATTGCGGGAACTCGAGATCCCCTGCGTCGGGGGATCCATCCTGCCCTGGCACGAGCAGAGCCAGGCGCTTCCTACAGGACCGGACACCGAAGTCCAGGATGTCGTGGTCCTGGGACCTCCGTGGATCGGGAATATGGGCGTGCATGGTGCAGCCACCTACGTGAGTTGCATGGCGGGATGCCGGAACGGCGGCCAAATTCCCATGCGGATCGAACACCTGGAGGGCACCGGACAGGTCCAGCAAGCGCTACGCGAGGGGCGACTGTCAAAGGACTGCCTTGATGCGGTCTGCGCGACCCTGACAGGGGATTCCTGGGACGAACTGGTGGAGCGCAATGCCGGAAACTTCTACGAGAACCGAGACACCGTCGAGGGCGTCGTGTACGAGTTCGACGGCTGGACCGCGGGGCATGTCACCGCGGGAAACGTGCCGCCTCAATGGGGAGTTGGCATGCGGGTCAACGGCGAGATGCATTCCGCCTGCTGTACGTTTCACCTCGATCACTTCGGCGTGATGTGCCGAGACATCGCGGACATGGCCGAGTCCGGGTCTGTCCCGGATTGGGCTCAGTTACTGACCTTCTGGCCAAGCGCACTGACCGTGTGGGCCGTCGCCTCCAGCAGTCTCGGGCGCCCGGTTCCAACGCACGATCTAGGCATTCCACTTGCCCATGCCAACCCAAGGCCTCCCCGCGCGCTCCCGCCGGCGTCGTAAAGTCCAAAGGAATACATCGGAAGCCGAGGATGTCGACAGGCCGCAATTCAGAATCCGAGATGGAGCTCGAGCGGGCCAGAACCGCCTTGCGCCGGTTCAATCCCAGGGGATCCGAGAATCGTCGGATCCAGGTAACGGGAGGTCTTGGTTAAACCGGTTCCGCGATCGTACAAACGTACCGTGAAGCTCTACCGGACGCCGAAATATGCGTGACCGACCTTCCCCGGGACGGCTGGCGGGATGCATGGCGAGAGGATAAACACATTACATTCCACCCGGCGAACTTTTTTGAACCGGACGGTATTCCCAACCTGGTGAACTTCCTTTCGTCCGGGGAAAAGCTCTCGGACGCAATCTTCGTCCACGGCGGCAGCGGACGGACG
Organism: uncultured Verrucomicrobiota bacterium; assembly: GCA_964611475.1. Lineage (GTDB taxonomy): Bacteria > Verrucomicrobiota > Kiritimatiellia > SLOV01 > SLOV01 > CAUZEO01. The sequence goes on from CAZTAB010000006.1 coordinate 5,492, forward strand.
GAGTGGGGACTACCCCACGTCGGCAGTCACGAGATCGACGACGACAAAGTGATACGGCTCAATTTCACGAGCGTGTACGAGCTCTTTCGAACCCTGCTGCGGGCAGGCCTCCTGAATGGAACGCACGAAAGCCCCGCGACAGCAACAGCAGTTACTTCCCTTAGTCGTTTTCCAGCATGGCAGCACCCTTCCAGGCACGGGGCAGCATACGGCAAGTCAAAAACCGACCTGTACCATGCCATGGTCCATCTGGCTCACCGGTGGGGACTCGATCATCACGTTCGGATCCACATCGTCTGCCCGGGAACAATCGCCGACACCTGTCGTGAATGGGACCCGCCCCGCTCCTTCGCACACACGCAGGATATCGCGAACACAATTCTTGCAGGAACCGAGTTGTGCGGAAAATCGATCGGGGTGGAAACGATCGTGGATGGAGGACAACGCTTCGCCCCCTTCATCAATAATGATGTGAGGGTGGATCCGGATATCCGGGACAGCATCAACTACGGCCGGGTCCTTGTGGATCGACTCGAGTCCCTGCTCCCATGGGACAACCCCTGATTCCCGGCTACCGGTCCACCACGATCCGCGGATTGAACCAGGTGCCTTTCGCGGCACGCACTCCGTTGTCGGAGAGGACCTCCACCAGCGCATACTTTCCTGCAAACGACGAGATGTCCTGATCGAATTTCATGACAGGATATGGGTATTCGCCCGTCGGAACGCGGAGCACCTGCCTGCCATTGATGAGAACCACGCCGTCGCCGGGCGCGCCCGTGGTTGCGTGAACCTGGTATGAGCCGGTCAGCCGGATGCTCTTCGCGTCCGGGAACTTGCCAATGTAGATGACAAAAGCCCCGACATTCATGTACACGTCGCCACCGCTGTGGCCGGCAATCTTTGAGGTGTCCCTCGCACGCTGCCACGGAAACCCCGCCCATCGGCCTTCCAGCCTCGTTTCACTTCTCTTGAATGCAAGAAGGGTGGATGGCCTCTGGAGCGGCGCGTCTTCCGCCGGCTTTCCATCCGGTTGCAGCGCGATGAAGTAACCCAGGTTTCCGGTCTCCGGATACGTCGCGCGAATCCGGACAACCGCGCTGTCCGTCTCCCGGTCCACGTCGAGAGGCTCTCCATCCATGTAGACGTCATATTCATCGGGCACATGCATCTTCATCTCGCCGTGACCTGCGAACACAAGCCGGAAAAAGGAGTCATCCATTCCGATCTCGTAGGCGTAATTGAGCATGTAAATGTAGTAGGGCCGTGTTGGGTCGTCTGGAGCGGGGGTTGCGTGGGGCGGGGGGGGGGGGCGGGGTGTGGGCGCGTGGAGCAGGTAGGTCTCCTCGGGGTGGG
>CAZTAB010000007.1:0-4372 GCA_964611475.1 uncultured Verrucomicrobiota bacterium
ATGCGACATCCGCAGGGAGGGTTTGCCGACCGGATTGCCTGGCTGTTGTCTAATTCCGATCGGCCGAATCCAGTCATCAACGCGGGTTCAGGTGCTGACCAGCATCCGACCCAGGCGCTGCTGGATGTCTACACGCTGCAGCGAAGCTTCGAGGGGCAGGGTGGGATCGAGGGGAAGCGGATCGTGTTTGTCGGGGACTTGGCCCGAGGCCGCACGGTACGGTCCCTTGCAGCGCTCATGACCCACTACCCCGGGGTTCACCTGTCCTTCATCGCGCCCCCTTCGTTGCAGATTGAGGAGGCGATCCTGCGCCAATTAGACGAGGCGGGCATTTCGTATGATGTCGGGGAAGACCTCGTCGGGATGCTGCCGGAACTCGATGCCGTGTACATGACCCGGATCCAGGACGAGTGGGACAGGGAGGGCGAAAGCCGGGCGATCGACGTGAGTGCCTATGCGATCACCGTAGATCGACTGCAGAAAATGAAGGATTCGGCGGTCATTATGCATCCTTTACCCCGCCGTGATGAAATTTCCCCCGAAGTGGATTCCGATCCGCGGGCGAAGTACTGGCGGCAGGTTAGAAACGGAATGTGGATCCGTGCTTCCCTGATTATGCACATTTTTGACCGCGACGGGGAAGTTGACCGCTACTACGAGGATCTCGTCAGTTAACGAAGCATGAAAAACCTTGTCACACTGGATGATTGGTCCCAGGAGCGCATTGTGGGGGTTCTGGACCTTGCCGCCGCGCTCAAGAACGACCCGGACAACTACTCCGACGCTCTCCGGCGCAAGGTCCTGTTGATGATTTTCGAGAAGCCGAGCCTTCGTACGCGGCTGAGTTTTGAAACCGGCATGGTGCAGCTCGGAGGCCACGCCATTCATTTCGACATGTCGAAGTTGCCGCTCAGTTCCGGGAAGGAGAGCGTCCACGACACGGTCAAGGTCGCGGGTCGATACGTGGATCTCATCATGGCGCGCCTCTACAAACACTCCATGCTGGAGGAGATGGCTGAAAATTCTGATGTGCCGGTGATCAATGCCCTGACCGACCGGGCTCATCCCTGCCAGGTGCTTGCCGACCTGCTTACGATCCGGGAGAAGAAAGGGAGCCTTGGCGGCATCACGCTGGCGTACGTGGGTGACTCCAACAACAACATGACCTATTCGCTCATGGCCGGAGCGGCGAAGATGGGCATGAGAATGCGAATCGGGTGCCCCGGGGATCTTCCATTCCAGCCCCGCGCGGAGATTGTGGAAAAATACCGAATGGTGGCCGCAGAGCATGGTGGGGCCATAGACGTTTACAACGATCCCGTGCAGGCGGTTCGGGATGCGGACGTGGTCTACACCGACTCCTGGATGAGCTATCACATTGCGCAGGAGGATCTAGCCCCTCGCGTTATCGCATTGATGCCGTTCCAGGTGACCGCGGATCTGATGAGTTGTGCAAAGCCGGATGTGATCTTTATGAACTGTCTGCCTGCATTGCGCGGGTACGAGCAAACCGGGGAAGTAATCGACGGCCCACTGTCGGTGGTTTTTGATCAGGCGGAAAACCGGCTGCACCTGCAAAAGGCAGTGATGATCCAGCTCCTTTCATGAAGAATGCAGCGGAACGCTGCAAGTGACGGATGTGCACAACGGAGCGTCTGGTTGTTGTTTCGTTCGTACAGGGCCTGGATTGGCTGTTTCATGTTCACCCCGGGACCTTTCGAGCATGGTTGTCGCCGCAGGTGTTGGCTTCGTCGGACGCTGTAACTTCGGAAGTGTGACGACGCCCGCTGCAAGGTTCAAAATCGTTTTCAGTGGATGAAACCGGATAATCGCATACTGATCGTGAAACTGAGTTCGCTTGGCGATCTGTTCCACGCGCTGCCAGCGGTCCATTCAATCCGGCGGCATCTGAATGCAAAGGTCGACTGGGTCACCCAGCCTGAATACCAGCGTCTGGTCGACTGCTTTGACGATGTGGACCGCGTTATCCTGTTTCATCGGCGGGCGGCATTCCGTGGGATGAAGCCTTTTCTCCATGAGTTGAGGGCAAAATCGTATGACATCGTGATTGATCTCCAGGGTCTCTTGATGAGTGCGATGATTGCAGCCGCGGCACGAGCGGAGCGGACACTGGGTCCCTCCTACCACAGGGAAGGCACCCGCATTCTCTATTCCAGTGTCGCCGGAATAAGGGATGGCGAGCGTCATGCTGTTGAGCAGGCTCTTGACAGTGCGCGTTTTCTGGGCGCTCCAGACGGGGAGATCGAGTTCCCAGTCGTATTTCCAGGGGCGGACATCGAGGGAACGCATCCCCGCATCCTGTTTTTCCCCTGTTCAAGGTGGCCCGCAAAAAACTGGCCCGTGGAACGCTTCGTTGAGCTGGGACGAAGGCTGGCCGCTGAGCGTGGTGCATCGCTGTATGTCGCGGGCGGCCCTGAAGACGAGTCTGTGTGCTCTGAAATTGCGGGATCGATTGGAGAGGCCCAGAATCTTTGCGGTACAACGTCACTGCCCGAACTTGGGGGCGTGATCAGGGAAATGGACCTGGTCGTCAGCGTGGATACCGGCCCAATGCACATGGCCGTTGCCGTCGGCACCCCGGTTGTTGCCATTTTCGGCCCTACCCGGCCTGAAAAAACCGGCCCATACGGCACCCCACACCGGGTTGTGCGGGCTGCCTCCGGCAGCGGGATGCAATCCTGGCGGAGCGCAGGATCCGCGATGATCCGCGAGGTCAACATCGAACCGGTCGTCGAGGAAGTGTTCCGCCTCCTGGACCGGGCGTGATCTTTCCAGTCATGTGGCAGCCCTCCCCGCCGTCGGCGAAGGGAGGGGCAGGAGTCTCGCATTCCGCCGCTCGACATCAGCTCCCTTGAATGCTATAGCGCTCAGGCCTTTTCAGTGCGAAGGGAACTCTGTCGATGCGAATCAGACCATTTCGGGCATTCCGTCCGCCGGCGGCTCTTGCCGCCCGTGTAGCCAGCCCGCCGTATGATGTCGTGGACGCGGGGGAGGCGCGGCGCATTGCGCAGGGAAACGATGCCTGCTTTCTCCGGGTTGTTCGACCCGAGATCGATTTTTCTCCGGGCCTGAACCTCTATGACGAGAGCGTGTATCGCCGGGCAGGCGAAAACCTCCATGAATTTATTGATGCCGGATATCTTTGCAAAGATCCGGAACCTGGCATGTTCCTGTATCGCCAGGTCATGGGGGGGCAATCCCAGACGGGCCTCGTCACAACCTGTATGGCTGAGGAGTACGACCAGGACGTCATCCTGAAGCACGAACGCACTTTGCCCAGGAAGGAGGATGACCGTGTCCGGCATATGGAGGCTCTCAATGCCCAAACCGGACCCGTGTTTCTGACCTATCGGGAAGAGGAACAGGTCGACCTCCTAGTGTCGCGTGAACTCCAATCAGATCCCATATTTGACTTTACCGATGATGCGGGGGTCGGACACACGGGGTGGGCGGTTCTGGACCCGGATGCGTTTGTCGAGGCATTTTCTTCCGTCCCGGCGGCCTATGTCGCGGACGGGCACCATCGGTGCGCGTCCGCTGCGCGAGTCGCGAAAGCTCGGCGCGAGTCAAATCCCCGTCACCGGGGTGATGAGCCGTATAACTGGTTTCTTTCCGTCTTGTTTCCTGCAAATCAACTGAACGTGCTGGCATACAACCGGGTGGTTCGTGACCTCAACGGCCAGACCCCGAGCGAATTTATCGGGGCATTGACCCGTAGTTTCGAGTTGAAGGAGGACGCAGAATCCGTGCCTGGCGCACCGCGTGGGGTCAGCCTCTATATCGATGGCGCGTGGCACGGGATCGAATGGGACCCGGCGGGAAACTCGGACCCGGTGAGCACCCTTGATGTGAGCCTCCTGCAAAACGAAATACTCGGCCCCCTGCTGGGTATCGATGATCCGAGGACAAGTGAGCGCATTCAGTTCGTCGGGGGAATCCACGGCGCGAAGCGACTGCAGGAACTGGTCGATTCCGGAGAAGCGGCCGCCGCCTTTTCCATGTATCCCACGAGCATCCGCGATCTTATGCGGGTCGCCGATGCCGGCAAAGTCATGCCACCCAAGAGCACATGGTTTGAACCGAAGCTGAAGTCGGGACTTTTTGTCCATACGTTCGAGTAGCTGGAATCTTCAGGGTCATCGGAGCTGATGCCACGGGTCTATCTGGGCCGCCCCGCATCGGGCGTTTTCCGAATGTGATAGTTGAGGATCCAGCGTCACCGTGATCTCCGCCGAATTGTATGTGGGAGGTGCCTTCAGTCGTCCCTGAGGCACTGTGCCTCTCTGGACACGGGCAGGAGGCTGCACCTTGATTCGCTGGGGCGGGGAGACGGCCCGTTTTGCCTGGAGCA
>CAZTAB010000008.1:0-19062 GCA_964611475.1 uncultured Verrucomicrobiota bacterium
CCTCGATGAGGATGTTTCCGCTTCCGAACAAATCACCAGCCAGCACTTGTGGCGTTCGTCCCACGCCACGTGGCTCGTGGTGTGCCCGCCGCGGGTCAGACCTTCTGGTTCGTTCCACGGCAGGATAAGCCGGATATCCGTCAGCGAGAAATCTTCGTGGATTTCGGCGGCATAAACCTCGCGCTGCGCCCCTTCGTACGAGGTCCAACCGGTGAAAACAAAGTAGTTCCTGTCCGTATACGGATGGTTCGCGATGAACGGAGTGCCGACCCCGACAAAGCGCCCGGTTTTGTCGTCGGGCCCAAGAATCCGCTGCGTGCGATACTCCGATCTCATCGGCCTTCACGTCCTTATTTGATTTCAACTTCTCCGGCCATATGTTGTTCTAGGATTCTGGCCCCGAGAGGCAGGAGCGGTTGGACTGTGTGCACAATGCTTTTCCGAATACCAGTTTTTTCAGTCTGCTCGCGTGGCGGGGTGCTCGCCTCGCAATCCGCAATCAGACCTTGTCCACAACCTTCCGCTGGACAGGGGGACATGACCAACGCAGCGGGGAACTTTAGCGCGGCCGGACCTGTCCTGGAGGGAACCGGTGGCATCATAAATTTCTACGCCCCCGATGCTGATCCAGCCATGAGTTGCCAACTCGAAATTCTCGACTGAATCAAAATTACGCGAAAACATCATGGGAAACATTCAGGTGAAAATGAACCGATGGACAGCGACGGTAATTGCCGTCGCGGCGTGCTTCGTGTGCGCAGCGAGCGCCCAGGCGGTCATGATTCACTACAACAACTTTGACGAGGGGGCCGGATCGGACGAGTACGCCCAGGTCGGCACCAATCCGCAGAACGGTACGTTCGGCGAAGGGAAGGACCCGAACAGCGACTGGATCACATCACCCCTGGTCGGCGGCGGAACGGCGCTGCAGTTCTTCGGCGTGCGGGGCGACGGCATCGAGGACGACCCGCGGGTTCATCCGGAACGAAAAGACCGGGTGCCACACGGTCCGAAAAACGACGTGGTCCGGTTCGGCGACGATGCATCCTTCGCGTTGACCGAAGCCGGCACCATCATGTTCTGGATGCGGCAGGACCCGGGTCCCGACGGCGACGGCTCTGGATACGGTGCTGACGGCGCCGTCAGCAACCCGGATAATTCCAACTGGATCATCGTGCGTGGTACGGATCCGTTCTCGTACCTCATTCACAATGAGCCGTCGCAGGGAATGCCCGGTCGCCTCCAATTGGATGGTGGCCCGGACTCAACAACGCCCACGCCGCTGCCCGTAGGGGACTGGGTGCATCTGGCGTACGGCTGGGATGCGTCAGTCAACTCGACACGGCTGTGGGTCGACGGTGAGTTGGTGGGCAACAATGCCAATGCCTGGAACGGACTGAACGACCACGGCGGACCCTTTGTACTCGGCGGGCACGACGTCCACACTGGCACCGGGCGCGGATTTCTCGGCGCGAGTGATGAACTGAAGGTCTTCGACGAGCTTCTGGATAATGACGCCGTGCAGAACGCCATGTTTCCAGTCGTGGTGGCCGACGTCCCGATCGTGTTTCCCGGCGCGGGAAAGTTCACCGCGATCGACGCCACGCGGGACGTTCATCTGACACTCACCGGCGATCCGGGCGTTGCCTACGACCTGGAAACCACGACCGGCCTTCCGGCCGACGCCTGGACATACAGCGGACTGAGCGTTACCGGCGCAGCGGGAGCGGTGCAGATCAGCGACCCGTCCGGATCGGACTCCAACAAGAGTTACCGCCTGGCCGCGCGCCAGGCAACAGCCGTGCCAGGCGCGCAGAACCATGATTTCGAAACCAGCACGCTCGAGGACTGGCTTGTCACCGGGGAGGCGTTCATCGCCACGCAGAATCACCGGGGTCTCCGTCCCTGGAAAGGCGACTACCACCTGTGGGACCACGAGCACTACGCGACGTCCGACCTCGGCACCGCAACGGGCACCATGAAATCAGCGGTCTTCACGATTCCCACCGCGGACCAGATGACGTTCTACATCTCGGGCTTTGACGGCCCGGACCCAAATCCGGCCGGGCAGAGCCTAGTGCGCCTTGTCCGGGCGTCCGATCTCGCCGTGCTGTTCCAGGAATTCTGTCCGCAATCGACCCGCTGGGAGCGTGTGGCCTGGGACGTATTCCCCCACGCGGGAACCGATGTATTCATCGACGTCGTCGACGGCAACCCCTCCGCCACGGAAGGCTGGATCGCGGTCGACGATTTTGAACTGGGAACCGACGAGGTGCTTTCGCCCTGGCCCTCCGTGACGACCACCGGCGACACGGTCCATGTCTGGGGCCGCGACTACGACTGGGGGGTCTTGCCGCTCCCGGAGCAGGTAACCTCCGGCGGCACGGACCTGTTGGCAGGACCGATGCGCCTGGACGCGGCCGTGTCGGGACAGCCTGTAAGCTGGACACCGGCCGGGGGACAGGCCGCGGACGCGGCTCTGACAACACCCTCCGGAGCGGCCGCGACCATTCAGCGCAGCGCAACCGGCCGCGGGGTCCGGGTCGACGGGTTCGCGGTGACCGAGTTCGACGGCATGATACGGGTGGACCTGACATTCTCACCGGTGTCCGGCCCCGTGACGTTGAATCATCTCTACGTCGAGATTCCCCTGGATCCGCAAGTGGCGGACCTGATGTATCTGTACTATGTCCCCTTCTACGGCCAGCGGACGGCCGGGGCGGCGGCATCGTTCACCGGCCCGTTTCAATCCATCGCCTGGTTGGGCGACGAGGAACGCGGGCTGACCTGGTTCGCCGAAAGCGACAAGGGCTGGCTTCCCTCCGGAAACACCGGCGCCGTCCGGGTCATTCCCGGCGCGCAGGAAACGGTGCTGCAACTACGCATCTGGAATCAATCACACACCCTGAGCTCGGCGGAGACCTTTACCATGGGCCTGCAGGCAACGCCGGTGAAACCGCTCCCCATCGACTGGCACCAGCGCAGCATCGCTGGAAATGTCGACTGGTACGGGAACGAGGGGTACGGCTCGTTGCGACTGCAGGACCTGGTGAACCAGGACGTAAAGGTGATCTCGTCGGGGGAAAACTGGGCGGCGATTCAGAACTACCCGGAAGCGTGGTGCTGCCGCCAGGAGCTGTTGTCGGCCAAAAAACTCCAGTCGTCTGGAACCATTCCTGCTGGGGTCTGGAAACACGTCGCCGCCAGTTGGGACGCGGACACCCGACAGGCCGTGCTCTACATCGACGGGGTGGCGGCGGACCAGATCAATGACTTCGTGGGGCTGGTTTCGCAGCCGGATCGTCCCTTTGTGATCGGTGGAGACATGAACGTCAACCAGAGCCGGCAGTTCGACGGCATCATGGACGAGGTGCGCATCTACGACCGATTCCTCAGCGCGCCGGAAGTGATGCAAGCCATGAGCGCAGCCATTCCGGCCGGCCCAGGCGGCCTGGTGCACGGATACGCGTTCGAGGAGAGCGGGACAACGGTTCTCGACTCGGTCGGCTCGGAAAACGGGGCGTTCGGCACGGCAAAAACGACCGGCGACTGGACCACCGGCCGGTATGGCGGCGGGCTGCACTTCCGGGCGACCAGTCCAGCGGGCGGAGATTTCGTCGATTTTGGCACAGCCAGCTCCTTCGACCTGATCGAAGAAGGCACCGTGATGGCCTGGATCTACGAAATGACCCAGGACTCGGAATCCTTCTTCATGCAAAAAGGCCGGGAGGTAAACTTCCCGTACATGCTCACCTCGTCGACCTACTGGAACAGCATGACGCTCGAGCTGTCGACCGGCTCGTTCTACTGTCCATGTGAGGATCCCGCCGACGATTCATACGGCGAGCTGGTGGACCAGATTCACGCGTTCGGCTTGAAAACGATTCCCTATTTCGGCTTTCTCTACGCCGACATCGCGCCCGAATATGACCTCTACAGTGCGGAATGTTTCCGGACTCCGCAGTCGATACCCGGCTACAAACGCGAAGCGTCCGGGGGCACACCGCCGCAGGAGTCGTTCGATGTGTGCAACCGCAGCCGGTACACCGATCTCCTGCTGGACGGCGTGGAGCTGGTGCGGGACATGTACGGGGTGGATGGCGTCTATCTCGACGCGACCACGCTGGCCTCGATCTGCAAAAACCGGCTGCACGGATGCGGATACGTCGCGGGATCGTTGCGCGGGACCTATCCCATTTTTCCCACGCGCACGCTGATGAAGCGTCTGAGCGCGCTGTTTCCCGAGGACCAGGGGGGCATCATCGAGGCGCACCTCCAGATGGGCGTCTTTCCTCCTGCCATGTCGTTCGCCACCAGCCTGCTGGACGGCGAATGGTTCTACCTGCTCGGGAACTCCGGCCAGCACATCCTGAACTATGCAACACTCGAGAGCCATCGCGCCCACTTCGGAAACCACTGGGGCGTGCGCACCCGGCTGCTGGATTCCACTCCCAATCCCTGGACAGACGAGGAACTGATGTCGATGACCATGCTGCAGGACACGTTTATCCGGCCAAGCCGGGCATTGCCGACCCAGATGCAGCACATCATGACCCTCAAGGGCGTCTATTCGGCCTTCGGCGCGGACGACGCGGAGTGGCACGGATACTGGGACAACCAGGCGGTCGTCACCCCCTCGCATCCCGCCAACATCAAGGCGAGCGTATTCGCGCGGCAGGACAACAACACCGCTCTGCTGGTCGTGTCGAACCTCGGGAACGGGACGATCGGCAACGCCGGCGTGACGTTGAATCTCGGGGCGCTGGGACTGGGGGCGCTGTCGTCGGGAACGATGCATTCGTTTGACGGGACAACCCGGGCAGTCGCCGTTTCGGGCGGCACGGTTACGATCGGTTCACTGCCGAAATGGACGCCACGAGTGGTTGTGTTGCGATAGCCAGTCTTTTGGGCCTTTACTCGGGCGGGGAAATAAGCCTGTATTTGTTCCTGATGTTACCAGCCCGCATATTCAAGCTGCTGTTGATCCTCGCGCTGTGTGTCCCCGGTTCCGGGTGCGGAACCCGGGACGACACCGGCGGCAAAACCGTGCTCCGCCTCGGATACATGGCCGACCAGCGCAACCAGGCCTTCATCAAGGTGCTGCTGGAGACATTTCACGCCAAACATCCGGACATCGAGGTCGACCCGGTGTTCGCCACTGGCCACTACGAGCAAAAGATCACCACCATGCTCGCCGGTGGAGACCCGCTTGACCTGTTTATGGTCAGCACATTTCGCCTTGCCGAGTACGCTGAACGAAATACGCTTCTTGAGCTCGATTCCTTTGCGGAGAACGACGCGGAATTCCAGGCGGCGGCGCGCGACATCTTCCCGGCTGCGCTGGAAGACGCGGAATACGGAGGCAGGGCGTACCGAATGCCCTTCTGGACCAACGCGATCGTTCTCTACTACAACAAGGATCACTTCGACGCGGCGGGGCTCGCCTATCCCGATGACACGTGGACCTGGAACGATCTGCTCGCGGCCTGCAAAGAGCTGACCCGCGATGAGGACGGGGACGGGCGGTTCGATCAGTATGCACTCTATGCGCCCCTGTCCATGTGGTTTTTCGGCGGCCTGTCTGACTATATCAGGCAACATGACGCACAGCTGTTTAGCGAGGACATGAGCGAATGCCTGATCGACAGCCCGGACGTGCTTGAGGCGATCAGGTTCTGGTACGACCTCGCCCTCGTCCACAAGGCGATTCCTTCCCCCCTCGGCGCGGACAAGCGATTCGAAAACAGCGAGGAGTCCTTTATGACGGGCCGCCTTGCCATGACAATCACCGGCCGATGGTCCATGAAAATTTTCGAAAAAGCGGACTTCGAATGGTCCCTCGCGCCCCTTCCAAGGGGCAAGGTGCGTTATGTCCCGATCGGGAACGCCCACATGGCGGCGAGCCGCAAGACGAAACATCCGGAAGCGTGTTGGACATTTCTCAAGTTCCTCGTGTCTGAAGAAGCGCAACAGCTGATCACGGAAGTGAAGACTGAGTGCCCGGTCCGGATCTCGGTGGCGGAGTCCGATCTTTTCCGGAACGGCTACGGCCGCCAGCAGGAGAACGATGTCATCATCAAGGAACTCCGTCGCGCCAGCCCCATCCCGACCTTTCCGGGCCAGGGAGAATGGCTCGATTTCTGCAGGCCGGAACTCGACGAGGTCCTCCTCGGCAGGCAGACGCTGGAGGAGGCGGCAAGGAAAATCAAGAAGCAGTACGCGAAAATCCGGGCGGAACACGGGTTGTAATTTTTATTGTTGAATGATGATTGGCGATTGTTGGTTGATTTCCTGGCCGACGATGGGATGATTGCAATCCATCCGGCCGCAACGGGGATCGTCCAATCAACCATCCATCATCAGTCATAAGGAATTCTCCCCGCGATCTTTTCACGACGCTTCTCTTCCTCCTCCCCAACCTGCTCGGGTTTCTCGCGTTCACCGTCGGTCCCGTGCTGGCTTCGCTGCTGCTCAGCTTTACCATCTGGGACCTCCTGACCTGGCCGCCGAAGTTCTGCGGGCTGGACAACTTCGTGGAATTGCTGGGGTTCCACCGCGCGGAAGCAGGGTGGGAAGCAAACGACCCCCGGTTCTGGTACTACATGTGGAACACGGTCTTCTACATGTTTTTCATTCCTATCTCAATGGGCCTGTCCCTGGGCATGGCAATCCTGTTCAACAGGAAACTTCCCGGGGTTGTCATCTTCCGGACGATTTACTTCCTGCCCACGGTCTGTTCCGCCGTTGCCCTGGCCGTTCTTTGGAAATGGCTCTACCATGCGGAATTCGGGTTGATCAACCATCTGCTCTTACAGGTGGGCATCCAGGGGCCCGAATGGCTGGACAGCATCGGCTGGGCGAAACCGGCCATCGCGATCATGGGGCTGTGGGCGGGCCTCGGCGGGTACAACACCATTCTCTACCTCGCAGCGCTTCAGGATGTTTCGCGCGACCTGCAGGATGCGGCGTCCATCGACGGCGCCAACGCGTGGCAGCGGTTCCTGTACGTCACATGGCCGAGCATATCCCCCACCACCTTCTTCATATTCATCATGAGCATCATCGGCGGTTTCCAGGGCGGATTCCTGCAGGCATTCATGATGACCGGCGGCGGACCGGCCGGGGCAACGACCACCATCGACTACTACATCTACAACAAGGCCTACAACTGGTTCAAAATGGGCAGCGCGTCCGCCGTCGCCTGGATCCTTTTTCTCATCGTGTTCATTGTCACCCTGGTCAACTGGCGGCTCGGCGAGAAGAAGGTGGAGTACGTGTGATGAAGGACATGATCCGAAAATCCAGGAACCGGCCCACAACATGGGTGCCCGCCGGCACGTTCCACGGGGAGCCTGCATGACCTCGACGGAAACAAGAAGGGCGCTGGGCATCACCGGGTGGTACCTCGTGCTGATCGCCGGGGCGTTCACGATGATGGTTCCCCTGTTCTGGATGTTCTCGACGTCCCTAAAGGACGCGGGTGTGGTGTTTGAGTTCCCGCCGAAGTGGCTTCCGGACCCAGTTGCCTGGGGGAACTACGCGGAAGCGTGGAAAGCCGCGCCCTTCGGCATGTTTTTTGTCAATAGCATCCTGATAGCGGTCATGCAGACATTCGGGGTGCTGCTGACCAGTTCCATGGCCGCATACGCCTTTGCCCGGTTGCGCTTTCCGGGCCGGAACAAGCTGTTCGTTCTCTACCTCGGGACGCTCATGATTCCCGGCGCCGTCACCATGATTCCAACCTTCGCCCTCATGCGATGGATGGGCTGGATCAACACCTACCAGGCATTGATCATTCCGGGAATTTTCACCGCGTACGGAACCTTTTTGCTTCGGCAGTTCTTTCTCGGCGTGCCCACGGACCTGGAGGACGCCGCGCGAATCGACGGATGCAACAAGCTCGGCGTATACTGGAACATCATCCTCCCGCTGGCCAAACCGGCCATGGCAACGCTGGGCGTCTTCACCTTCATCGGCTCCTGGAACAATTTCATGTGGCCGCTGATCATGGCCAACGACCTGGAAATGATGACCCTCCCCATCGGGCTGGCGGCTTTCCAGAACAACTACCGGACCGACTGGAACCTGTTAATGGCCGCTTCGGTCATGGTCATGATTCCCTCCGTGATCGTTTTTCTGTTCGGCCAGCGGTTTTTCGTGGAAGGAATCAAGCTGGGCGGCATCAAGGGCTAGGGAAAAAGACCGGATGGGTTGAAGGTTAAGAAACTCCTGAGACCTTCAATACGGTCAGAAAACCTCTTTTGCGTTCTCAATATCCTCGCGAATCAGCCGATCCGTGGCCTCCTCATCAGAGTACTCCGCGCTGAAACACAAATCGCCCTCATAGCCGCGCGTCTTCAACTCCTCCGCGAGTTTTGGCCACGATGCCAGTCCATGCCGGCCGGACGTCCAGTAGGTCGTCCACTCCGCCCACGGCGCCTCCGGTCCGTTCACGCGCTTCCAGTATGCGTTTTTTAAGTTGATCATCACCGTCCGGGAAAGAATCACATCCAGGGCCAACTCGAGATTTTCCCCCTGCAGCGCCTGGTGCGCCGGATCAAATACCGCGCCTACCACCTTGGGATCGTACTTCTCCAGTGCGTGGAGCAGATGCGCGGCGTGCGTGAGGAACGGGCCACAATGATTCTGAATGGCCAGCACCACGTTGTTCTTCTCGAGCACAGGCAAAAACGTATCCCACATGCGCTGCGCGTCCGTGATGGTCTCCAGATAGTTGGCGCCCTCCTCAAGCATGACACCGTCCCGCAATATCGGCACGCCGGCCTCACCACACGCCGCGATGGTCCTTTCCGCGGGCACCGACGCCACGCTTCCTATCTTCAACCCTTCCCCTTCAAAGATCCGAACCGCCTCCGGCAACGCAGTCTCCACGTTCTCAGGATGCACGGGGAAATTCGGGCGTACTGGGAGCTCGATACCCCCAATGCCCATCTCCTTTACAAATGCCGCCAGCTCCGGCATCGATTTATCGGGCCACATTTTCGTGAAAAGAGTTAGACAGACCTTGTAGGAAGACATCTTGTGGTTCTTGCTTTTCGGTTTTCGGTTTTCGGTTTTCGGGAAAGCACGCTCAACGGGAAATCAGGAGGCTCAAGGCGTCCATTCAAAACGGTTGCACGAACCCCCATTTCTCAATGAACTGCGGATAGGCGATGATCTGCCCCGTGGTGATGGACTCAAAGATCGCCTTCTCCACCGCCAGCACATTCACGCCGTGGTCGATGGTCATGGTGGGCGTGGTATCGTTTCGGATGGCGTCACGCAGTTCGACCAGTTCTTCGTAATGCCCCATGTAGCCGTGCGGACCCTGGGGATCTTTTTCGTGCCCCTCTGTATCCTCAACGTTCTTGAGAGCACCCTCCCGCCCGACAAACGCATACTCCATGTCATCCCCGCCGAGGCCGGAACTGACAATGCACCGCATAAACCGATTCGCAAGGAAAACGCAACGGTCCTTGCCGAAAAATTGAAACGAATACTTTCGCAACGAATTGTTGTACGCCTTGCCGTGCTGAATGTAGGTTGCCTGACTTCCATCGGCAAACTTGAGCGTCGCGGTGAAACTGTCGGCAGGCAGATGCTCATCGAACCCGTAATAGTGCCCGCCGGTTGCGTAGACCGTTTCCAGGGGCGACTGGTGATACAAGTGGCAGATCAGGTCGAGGTTGTGACAGGCCTGACCGGAAACCAGGTCCGTGCACTGTCCGAACGTGATCCAGGGATTAGGTAGAAGTTCCTTTGCCTTCTGTACCATCGGGGCAAGGCGGTTGCAGAGGCCGTTCTGGTATTTGATCGGCGATTCGCGCAGCACTTCCCGAAGCTCCATGGCTTCCTCCATGGTCACCGCCACGGGCTTCTCCATGAAAATATGCTTCCCCGCCCGGGCCGCGGCAATCCCCAGACGGGGATGGTGTTTTTCGCCCGTCACCAAGAGAACGCCGTCAAGGGAATCGTCTTCAATGATCCGGTCCGGGTCGTCGGTGGCGTACTCCCCCTCGAGATTCTTGCAGAAATGATCCGCCTTTTCCTTCTCAATATCCGCGTAGGCGACAAGATCCATGCCGGGAATATATTTCACATTCAACCCGTGCCCAGCCCCCATCCCACCGCACCCGATGAGTCCAAAACGAAGTGCTTTCTGTTCTACAGTCATGTACAGCACAATGGATCGGCTTCCCGAGCGGGAGCAAGCCAAGAATTGAGGCGGGGCGCAATTTTTATTCCCGGGGCGCGGACTGCTCCATGGGCCCCGGCCTCCATGGTGATTCGTTGTGCCGAAAAATCCTTACCAAAAGCAGAAAAACGGGATGCAAGATGCATGCATAGGGTCCCGTGTTGCCTCGCGTGTTCCGTGGACTCCGCACCCCGGAGAAAAGACGGCATTGCCCACAAGTGGTCCAGCCGGGTAGTCTGCTGGCAATGAAGGATCTCATCATCATTGTACCCGCCGTAATCCTTTGCCTTGCATCCGCGGCACCGCACGCCTTCGCCTCCGGAGCCTCCCTGGAACCCGAGCCGGTCGAACTCTCGACGTGGAGCGTGCCCACGATCAAGTGGAAGCTGGAACGGCCGAACCGGCTGGTTTACGAGGACTTCCTCAAAAAGCATCCCCACATCAAGATCCGGCAGGCCGGCGGGATCAAGATCGAGGACTCCACCAACCCCGCCGCCCAGTCGATGTTTCTCATGGCCATGGCCGGGGACACCGCCGCCGACGTGGTCCAGGCAAACCCCGGCTCCCTGACGACCTACGTCGAAGAGGGATTCCTTTATCCGCTGGACGAGTTCATCGAACGTCCCGGGGTCGAGGAGTTGCTCAACGAGATCATGATTCCGCAGCTACGGGACGCGGTCACCGTAAATGGACGCATCTACGCAATCCCCTACGACCCGGTGCTGACCGGCCTCTATTTCCGGCGCGACCGGTTCATGAACGCCGGGTTGAATCCGAACCGCGGCCCCCGCGACTGGGACGAGTTGTACTATTATACCCAGAAACTCACCGAGCCGGAGAAAGGATTGTACGGGTATGGCCTGCTGACCGGCCCGCACAATACGGCCATGTACTTTTCCAGCTACTTGTGGCAAGCGGGCGGCCGCATGACGATTCCAGGAAAGCTCTGCCCGATAGGCGGCGAATTGGTCGATCCGGAGGCATTCGGTACGGGCGGGTCGCTGGACCGGTTCCCGGAATCGTGTCCTGGGCACGGCGCTTCGCTCGCGGATGCGCCCATTCACTGGCAGGTTGCCTTCAATCGTGATCCCGGCGTGATGGCGCTGAACTTCTACAAGAAGCTTCGGTGGAGTCAGTGGACCCGCTGCCCGCAGGACAACGAGCCGGTCGATGTCCGCGGTGTCGACTATCGGACCGGCGATTTCATCGTGCCGGACGAAGTCCGGTGCCCCAACGGCCACCTGCTCACGGCGGAAACCATCGAGCAGTTGCAAGAGAACCGCAAGATCTACACCGGCACCGTGACGATGTCCTCCTACTACCACATGAACGAAAAGCTGCACAGTGGCGAAGTGGCCATGCTCTATAGCCTCTGCAGCGAGTTCGTCATCGGAGCGCAAACGTTCCAGCCGCCAAGCCTGTACGGCTACACCCCGGCTCCAACCGGACCCGGAGGCATCAGCGCAACCGGAATCGGAGGCAACTGCGCGGCCATCAACTCACAGGTGAAGGACCCACGGGTTCGCGAGGCGGCGTGGCAGTACATCATGCATCTTGCCTCCGATGCCGCGAAACGCATCAAGGTCGATTTCCACGTGGAGAGCGGCTACGGGGAACTCGTCGACCCCAAGTACCTGGAGAAGTTCGGGTACGAGGACTACCTCAACGATTCTCCAAAACAATGGCTCGAGGCCTATCAAGCCCTGATGGAAAACGCCCGCTATGAACCATCACCGCCCGGATCGAAAAGCATCGGGGTCGAAATCGCCGCGCCGGTAGACGCGTTGCTATACGCGGAAGAAGACAAGCTGGATGAGGTCGACGCCCGCGCACTGCTGAACGCCTGCGCGGAACGCGGCAACAAGGTGCTGATGGGGGCCGCCGATCCCGGGGAGATGGTGGCAAAACGGCTCGCCGCACGAAAAGTCGCCTTCATGCTCATTGGCGTCCTGCTCGTTGGATTCGTTGCGTGGCGATGGGCCTCGCGGAAAACGCCACGGCCGATGGAGGCAACACTCCCGAATCCGCCGCCGAGGCGCCACCTGCAGGCATGGGTGCTGATGTTTCCGGCGCTGGCAGCCTTGCTCGTATGGCAGTACTACCCCCTCGCGCACGTGGGGGTCATGGCGTTCCAGGACTACCAAGTGCTCGGCGAAAGTTCCTTCATCGGGCTGGACAATTTCATCAACATGTTCAGTTCCGACATCTTCTGGCGCTCACTGCTGAACACCTTCTACTACGTGGGGCTGACCATCGCGCTGGGATTCTTTGCCCCCATCATCCTGGCCATCCTCCTGCAGGAGGTGCCGCGCGGCAGCATGTTTTTCCGGGTGGTCTACTATCTTCCAGCCGTCACCAGCGCGCTGGTGCTGATGTTTCTCTGGAAAAAGCTCTACGACCCGACCGCGACGGGAGCAATCAACGCCTGGCTGATCAAGCTCGGGCTCATCGAAGAGCCGCTCGGCTTTCTCCAGGAGCCGCAGACCGCCATGCTTTGCATCATCATCGCCGCGGTCTGGGCCGCCGCGGGTCCCGGAAGCATCATCTACCTCGCCGCCCTGAAAACCGTTCCCGACGACCTCTATGACAGCGCGGACGTGGATGGGGCTTCCCCACTGCGAAAGGTGATGCACATCACCCTGCCCTACCTCACGCCCCTGATCCTGATCAACTTTGTGGGCGCCTTCATCGGGGCATTCCGGGCCACCGAGAACAAATTAGTCATGACTGGCGGCGGCCCGTCCTACGCTACGCACGTCCTCGGTCTCGAAGTCTACTACAACGCGTTTCTCTTCCTCCGCTTCGGCTACGCCAGCGCCATCTCCTGGGTCCTGGCCAGCCTGCTGATTGGCTTTGCGGTGTGGCAGTTGAGGATTCTGAAGCGGGTGCAGTTTACGACGGCAAAGTGAGGAATTGATGACCGGTGATTTCCAATTGATGATGTAACTATCCCATGCCCATTATAAGCCACGTTGGCCGCAAGGCCCTGACCACGCGCCTGCTCATCGGCGCGATCTACGTCCTGCTGACCATCGGCGCGATCACGGTGCTGTACCCCTTCGGCCTCATGATCGGCACGTCGGTGTGCAGCGCCGTGGATATGACCGAACATCGATTGATTCCACGCTACCTGTACGACGACGACGCGTTGTTCATGAAGTACATCAACGACCGATACGGATACTTTCAGAACTTCTTCAAGCAAGGCGTGAACATTCAAAACCTGAATCACTGCTATCGGGCGGAGTTTTTGAGCTACGAGAACGTGAAACTCGACCTGGATGGGGTGGACCCATCCTCCGAAGGCCTTCGATCCCGCGTGGATGACTGGTTGCGGTTCAAGGAAACCCTTCCCTCCCACTACTCCCAACGCGGCTTCGAGGTTTTGACGACGCTGAAGTACGCGAAGGCGCTGCGGGAACGATTCAACGGGAACATCAAGGCGCTGAATCTCGAGTACCTGGACCAGTACGACGATTTTGAGGACGTGCTCCTGCCCTACGAGGATCCGATGGTGCGCTCCTGGGAGCCGGAGGAGACGCCCCGCTGGCGGCACTTCCGGGAGTTGCGCGACAGCCTCCCGCCCGCGTACCGGATCGTTGCGGCCGCGGACGCGAAGTTTGCACAATTCCTGGAAGGGAAACACCTCAGTGTCCAGGCTCTCAACGAAACCTACGGCTCGAAGTACGCGTCCTTCATGGACATCGCACTGGAGGAGAAGGCGCCCTCGGGCCCCGGCGCGCGCGAGGACTGGGGTGAGTTCGTGAAGCGGCAGTTTCCTTTCCGGTACCTCACTCTAGACGGGGGGGAAAAGGAGTTCCGGGCCTACCTGCACCAGAAGTATGCCAATACACAGCGGATGAATCGCGAGTACGGGACCACCTACGAAGACTTTGGCGACGCCGAATTCCCGGTCACCGAGCCGCAGGCTCCACTCCAGAAACGGGACTGGCAGGAGTTTATTGAAAAACAGGTCCCGCTGGAACATCTGCGCATCGACAGCGCCGACGTGCGGTATCGGAACTTTCTACGGCAAAAGTTCGAAACGGTGGAGAGCATCAATGCCGCATACGGAACCACGTACGCCCACTTCACTGAAATCGCGCCGCCCTACTTCGAAACCGACTACCTGGCGTTCACGGACAACCGGGTGCAAATCCGCATGGACTTTCTGACACGAAACTACCGACTGATGGGCAAACACATGATCACGAACGGGCGGGCGTTCTGGAATACCTTCGTCCTGGTCCTGGGGGTGGTTGCCGGGCAACTGACCATCGGCCCGCTCTGCGCGTATGCCCTGTCGCGGTACCGGTTGCGATACGGCTACAAGATCCTTCTTTTCCTCTTGGCCACCATGGCCTTCCCCGCTGAAATCGCCATGCTCCCCGCGTTCCTTCTGCTCAAGCAGCTTCACCTGCTGAATACCTATTGGGCGCTGATTCTGCCTCACGTGGTAAACGGCTTTTACGTTTTCCTGCTGAAGGGATTCTTCGACAGCCTTCCACAGGAGCTCTTCGAGGTCGCGGAACTGGAGGGCGCATCCGAAACGAGGATCTTCATGACCGTGGTCGTCCCCCTGTGTCTTCCCATCTTCGCGGTCATTGCCCTGTTCGGCTTCACCTTCGCCTACGGCAGTTTCATGTGGGCCTTCGTCGTCTGCCAGGATCCAAAACTCTGGACGATCATGGTCTACCTGTACGAACTCCAGATGTACAATCCGGAATACCTTGTCATGGCCGCCCTCACCCTGGCCTCCATCCCGCCGCTCATCGTCTTCATCCTGGCGCAGCGGGTGATCATGCGGGGCATTGTCATCCCGGTCATGAAATAGCGGTCCTGGGAAGCGAAAGCAACGCCCTGGAATACGGCGTGCTCCATGCTCGCAAAATACACGCCCACGGGACTAGGCAAGGGCACGGATTTCCGGCAGAATCGAGCGATGCCTGAAACATTCACGATCCGAATCCAATGGGGCTACTGGTGGTGGTACGCCCAGCATGCGTTTCATCATTCCCATACCTGCTGGGATGGCTATCTTCAGGTGCGGGACGGATGCATTCAAGACTGTTCACTTCTCGAATTCGAGGGCGTGTTTGGTCCGCAACGAGAGCGGCTTGTTCCGCTCAGCACGCCGAATTGGCGTTGGCAGCCGACACGAAATTTTCAGCGCGCCGCGGGAGTGGTCTTTCACGTGGAAGGCGACGGGGACACAAGGGTCGAGTTTCGAAGCCGGGCCATGGACTTCGACTTCCGCCTTGGAGATTTGATTGAACAAAAGGTCATCCGCCACCACGCCGGGCTACGCTATCGCGCTAATTTCGCAACGGTTCACCTGGAGGGAAGGGATCCCTGTCTCGACGACGATGATTCCCTCGCCTCGTTGACGGCGGAAGATGGGCGCCGGCGTGCGCTGCTCACCGCCCGCCAGATCTCCGAGGCCGTCGAGCCGTGGTGCCGAACGGACTGGATCCGGCTGGATCCCGGCCAGAGCGTTGATATTCCCTTCAACCTGAAGCCGTCTGCGTCGTCACACATGGGCGAAGTGCGGACGATTCGCGCAACCCTCCGATGCGTTGGGAAGCCCGGCAGGACGGGCACCAGCCCGGCTGGACGCATCGTGGAGAATGTGACCATTCCCTGTCGCGTGCTCGCCAACGGCATCGAGCTGCTGCGCGAGAACAAATTCTTCGGCGCACTGCGCGGGTCGATGCAGTTGATGGAGGAGATGGATGTTCGAATTCCTCCCGACCTGTTCAACGGTGAACCGGTCCACCTCACGCTCCACAACGATTCCGCGCGGGACCATCTCCTCCTTGCGCGCGTGTACTTCGAGGAGATATCCGAGCGTCCGCTCCAGATCACGACGTGCCCAAAGTGGGTGTTGAAAGGAAAAGACTTTTCCGTCGCGGTCACATGCAGAACCCCGCAGCAGGATGTCGAGGCGCTCGTCCCGGAAGGCGTCGTCGCCCTCGATCACATTCCGGCCAAACTGGAGGAGGGGGAACATCGCTTTCGCTTCCGACCGGATCAGGCGCTCGCGAGTTTCCGAATCAAATTCCGCAG
Source organism: uncultured Verrucomicrobiota bacterium (assembly GCA_964611475.1). GTDB lineage: Bacteria > Verrucomicrobiota > Kiritimatiellia > SLOV01 > SLOV01 > CAUZEO01. The sequence continues at coordinate 16,262 of CAZTAB010000008.1, forward strand.
CAGTACAGCCGGCAATACAGGAACGATCGACCAGGTCATTTCCGTCGACCAGGAACCGTTCCCCATGAAGCTTGGAACGGAGGACGTGGTCTTCCCCCCGGAAGATCCAGGTCTCCGCGAGCACATCATGCACGAGCTCGCGGACACCCAGCTTGGAAACTACATGATCTTCCGCAAGGCGAAAAACAGGGAGCAGTTGATTGGGTGGGCGGCGAAATGCCGCGAACTCGGGCTCTACTGCCAGATGGCGCACTCGATTCCGGCCGACTGGATCAGGGAGGCGCGCAAGGTGGCCGGGCCGTACTTCGTGAGCTGGCAATGGACGGAGCACGACGGCCCCCTGTGGGGATACCTGGTCAATCCCGACAAAATGCCCGCGCCCAAACCTGAGGAGCAGCGCACCATGCGCACCGCCCACGACGCTTATGTGTCCTACATGCGGAACCTCACGGAAACCGTATGTGCCACAGACGACGAGATGGAATCGTGGGTCATGATCTCCGCCATCGGCCACGATGCCGCCTACCGGGGCGGCATGGATGTGTGCATCTCGCAGATGAACAAAACGCACAACGCGTTGCTCTTTGCCGATGCGCGCGGCGCGGCTCGCGCGCACCGGAAGCCCCAGTGGGGGGCCTACATGGCGGAGGGCGCACACTTGAATCCCGAGGGCGAGCATCATCTGCGAATGTGGTGGCTCTCCCTCCATCTCGCCTACATCTGTGGCGCCTCCACCGCGAACGATGAAGAGGCGATGTTCCGAACCTGGCACGAACGGCTCTACGGAGAGGGCGACCGCTTTCCGCGGACGCGGCGACAGATGCTGCGGGGGTTCTTTCAATACGTGACATCCCATCCGCGCCGCGCCGCGACCCAAGTCAGGCAGGCCATGCTCATTGGACGGTTTGCCTGCGATTCCGTGGACGGTATCGCCAATAGTCACACCGAAACGACCCCCGTCATGGTATGGCGAAACTTCGGGGGAAAAACGCCAGCATGGCGGCCCGGAACCCCGGAGTACGGGTTGCGGTATCTTGACGTGTTTCTTCCCGGCGTCTGGCTGCAATCACTGGAGCAGGACCCGGAACGCGTTCGGTGGCTCTACTCCGGGACCCCTTACGGCGAACTGGACCTGGTCCCCGCCGATGCAGACGTCGACATTTTGCAGTCCTACCGTTTGCTGTTCCTCCTGGGCTGGAACACGATGGATGCCCCGACCTACGAGAATCTCAAATCGTACGTACAAACAGGCGGGACACTGTTCATGAGTGTACCGCAACTCACCACCAATGAGGGGCGTGGTTTTCTGGGCAACGGCATGGAACCGCTTAACCTCCTTCACGGCGGCGACGTCGAGGACCTGTTCGGTGTGCGGATCCGCGGACGCGGCGAACAGATGGCATCGGTCTGCTCGACTGATGCCGCCGCCGGCAGCCCGCTGGACGGCATCAACCTGCCCCGCAGACTGGGCAACATCCTGCCCGCGGCCGGACCCATCCATGACCCCGTCGACACGGCACATGTCGAAATCGCCGGTGCGGAGGTGCTCGTGGAAGCCCCGGAATCCGGGCAACCGCTGCTGGTCCGTCACCGGGTGGGTGACGGGGAGGCCTACCTTCTCCTGACCTGCGACTACCCCGGCAACTCCTGGCTCGTCCCGTTCGTCACCGAGGTCATGCACCGCCTGGCCGCCGCCATTCCGTCACCAATCGCGCTACACGACCCCAGCGGCGACGTCTACTACACCGTCCGGTTCGAGGACGATACAGGTGTACACCGGGTCCATTTGTTGAACACAGATTGGACGCTGGCGGGAAACCAGCGGCACTGCACGCTGCGATTCGGCGAGTCGACGATCCCCGTGACCGTGCAGGAAGGCGTGCTCACCGAAATCCTCTGCGTCGGTGACGTTGCGGTAAGGGTCGATGATGCAAACGTATTCGTCGAAGATCTTGCCGTCACAAACGACGGCCTGGTCGCGACCCTTCACGGATATGGCGACGTTCGGTTGTCGGTTTCGCCGACATCTCTGTCCCTCGAAAAGATCCAGTGGTCCGGCAAGGAAGTCCGGATCGAGACCGCCGGACACTGGACGGTGCTGGCATTGTCGTTCGGGCGGAACAGCGTTGGCGAACTGCGCATCGGAATTCAATGAAACGAGACGAGCGATGAACCCCCATGATTTTTCGGTTGCCGTGGTCGGATACGGCGGCATGGGACAGCATCACTGTACCGCGGTCACTCGAGCACTCGGGCTACGGCTTCACCTGGTGTGCGATACCGATGCCGGACGCCGGGACCAGGCCGAAAGGAATACGGGGGCCCGCGCCTGCGCTACGGTGGAGGAGGTTTTCTCTGATGATTCCGTGGAACTGATCGTCCTGGTCACCCCGCACCACATTCACGTCCCGCACACCGTCCAGGCCTTGTCGGCCGGGAAGCACGTGGTGGTGGAAAAGGCCATGTGCCTGGACGTCAAGGAGGCCGACGCGATGATCGCGGCAGCCGCGCGCGCGGATCGAATGCTCACCGTCCACCAGAATCGCCGGGAGGACAGTGATTACCTCACGGCATTGTCGGTCATCGAGTCAGGTGTGCTGGGAGAGGTGTATCGCATTGAATCGGCCTGCAACTATCACGGTCCGCAGGAAGGATGGCGAACCCAAACCCGGTTCGGTGGCGGATACCTCTACGATGCGGGGGGGCACCTGGCCGACCAGCTCGTGCAAATGACAGGGTCTTCTGTCCAATCCGTGAGTGCCGACCTGCAGAAACGGATCTGGACCGATGTCATGGACACG
>CAZTAB010000009.1:0-2722 GCA_964611475.1 uncultured Verrucomicrobiota bacterium
AAAGCAAGTGGAGCTCCCACACTTTCTGGACCGTCATTCCCCCCAATGTTTATTTCGAATCGCACCCTGAATGGTTCAGCCTCATCGATGGGGAACGAGTGCACAAAGTGCCACAGTACAGCGGAACGTCCCTCTGTCTGACCAATGAAGAGATGTTCAGACAGTACGTAGAAAATTCGAAGCTGGCCCTGAACTGGCACCCCTGGGCCGACATCTATGATATCTCGCAGATCGACGATGCGGGGGAACCGAACCGATGCATGTGCGCGCCCTGCACGGCGGTGGAGGAGGAAGACAATCCGGCGGGTTTAATTATCCAGTTCGCAAACAAAGTGATCTCCGAGTTGGAAAAGGATTTCCCGGAGATGATGTATAGCACGCTGGCTTATCATTATTCCCAAACACCACCCAGGCATACGAAGCCGCACGAGAAGCTAACCGTCCGGCTCTGCCCGATCGGTTGTTCAACCAGCACGCCGTACTTCGAACGTCGTGACGAGAATTTGGATGGTGACCCTTCCCGCTCCCGCCACAATAAGTTCCGCGAAGATTTGCTGGGCTGGGCGAAAATCTGCGACCGGCTCTACCTGTGGGACTATGTCGGCAACTTCACGTACCTCATGTTGCCTCATCCCAACCTGCGCACGCAGGCGCCGAACATACGATTCATGGTCGAGAACAACGTCAAAGGAATCTTTGGAGATTCCCCCAACCGAAACTCTCCTGAGACCGCGATGCCGGAGTTGCGATCGTGGCTGCTGGCGAAACTCATGTGGGATCCCGCACTCGACGACAAAGCGCTGATCGAGGAATTCATTCACGGCTTCTACGGTCCGGCGGGAAAAGATGTTCTGGCGTACGTGAACCTGATTCATGATGCCGTGGAAGAGTCGGGCGATTACCTGGACCTGTCGTCGCCGCCCGACGCTAAGTTTCTTTCGATCGACACCCTCGGCAAAGCGTGGGAGATTCTTCAAAGTGCAGAGGCTGCGGCGGGGGATCACCGGTCCTACCGCGAACGTGTGCGCAATCCCCAGAGATCTGTCCTCTACGCGTTCACGAAAGCATACGACCGGCTGCGCAAAGAAGCTGAGGAGACCGGCACGGAGTGGCCATTGCCGGAATCCAACCTGGAGATCTACGATCTTCTCCATTCGCCCGGCCCGGAGGTCGTCCACACGCTGCCGGCAGAGTGGCACTTCAAAACGGATCCGTCCGGCGCCGGATGGTCCGAACGGTGGGATAAGCAGGAAATCGATGCTTCCTGGGCGCCGATCAGCATTATGAAAGCATGGACGGACCAGGGCCACGACTATCACGGCGCAGCCTGGTACCGCACCAGTTTTCGCCTGCCCGGAGCCGCGGAAGGAGAGAAAAATTTAAAGCTACGGTTGGGTGCAATCGATGGAGACGCGATGATCATCCTGGACGGCAAGAAACTAGGCGAGGTGAAAGGCCAGGCATGGGACCAACCCTCGACCTTCCCGCTGCCCCCAACACTGGACCCGAATCAGGAGCATCGACTCGCCATCCGAGTAACCAAGGACAACTTCGCAGCCGGGCTTTGGAAACCGGTTCGGATCACGCGGTGACAGGGACCATTCAGCTGAGCAGTGGACTGGTCTGCTGTTGTAGATGCAATTAATAGAGAGGCGGCACCCATGACGGACATTTGGCCCCTTCGGGCAGCTGGCTCGCCTATTGTTCGTCAAACGCGCCTTGGCCCGGATTTTCCAATATCGAAGGCAACGAATCGATGAAATTTTCCCTCGATGAGATTGTCTGAGCGCAGGAGAGCCTAGGGGTTTCCCTTGTTTTCCGAATGCCTCGACGAATAGCTTGCCTAGGTTGATCTTTCCGAAAGCATCACCGGGGGGGGTGGAGCGCCAGCGGAACCCCCGTACGCGTGCATGCACTGGTTGGGCCATTTTGTCTCATTGCTGTGCCCGGAGTCCATCCTGCAGCTTCTCCACGATACGATCTCGCAGGCTCTTCGGGGTGAGGACCTTCACGTCCGGCATCCAGGACAGGATCCACCTCACCAGTTCCTTGCGCCCGGTCGTTTCCATCCGCATCTCGACACGGCCGTCCCGGCGTGTTCGGAACTCCTGACTGGTGTGCCACTGCCGCTCTGTGACGTAGACGGCCAGTTTCGGCTCGAAGAGCAGCCGGACCTTGATCGGTTCCTCGCCGCCGACGATGCCGAACGCCTGCCGGGCGTACGTCTCGGGGCTAAACTCGGCCGGGCGCGTGAAGGTCTGCCCCGTCGTAGCGATCTGCCTGAAGCGCGACAGGGCGAACGTCGCCACGCGCTCTTTCTCCACGTTGCGCGCCATCAGGTACCAGTTCCCGTGGTAGGCGAGCAGGTGGTAGGGGTGCAGTTCGTACTCCGATACCCGCCCGTCGAAGGTCTGATACGCCGCCCGGAGGACGCTTCTTGCTGTGTTGACCCCTCCAGCCCGTCTTAGCTACCTTCTCCCCCATGAAAGCGCTCCTTCAGGCCGGTCACAGCAGGCGGGTGCCCGCGCCGCCCGAAAAGCGATTTCTTATCAGTTCCGGATAGCTTTTTAGGGTTCTCGATCGGGATCTCGTTCGTTTCCACGAATTCAGAGGATATACAGCCTAGACAGGAGAAGTGATAAATGCCCGCCATCCCCCTCAATCGGTATCCTGATTTTTTTCACTACAAACCTCTATCCGCTGAAGAGCTCGACGCCTTCCG
>CAZTAB010000010.1:0-15611 GCA_964611475.1 uncultured Verrucomicrobiota bacterium
CCGCCGCTTCGGTTTCGAAGTTACAAAAGAACTCCGGGGCGCAAAACAACCCACGTACCTAATGCAACGATCCCTCTAGCACGTTTCCCCCACAGTTTACTGTTTACTGTTTACTACTCACTGCTTACTACTTACTGGAACATGCCTCCCCGCATCTGGATCAACGAAGACAACCATCACTTCTACGGCTGCCATCCTCCCGAGGACATGACACCGGAGGGGGTGGACCGCCTGGTCGACACCTATGCCGAGGGAAATCATGTGGCCGGCATCCTGTTCTGCGTCAACGTGCAGCGGGCGCTGTTCGACAGCAACGTGTGGGAGACGTTCTACGGGGATTACGATCCCGAAAAGGGTGAAGACCAGCCCTGCCTGAAGCGTGGGCACGGGATCAAGAACCTGTGGCTGCTGAATCAACGGGGCGTCGATCATCATGCGCGCTGGCTCGCCCGGTGCCGTCATCACGGAATCGAGGCCTGGTTGACCATGCGCATGAACGATGCGCACGGATTGAAAGAGCACGAGGTGCTGCAACAGGATCCGGATGCCGACGTGGAACCCTCCTGTCTCGAGTGGCCCTCCACGTTCTGGCGGGAACGACCGGACCTGCGGCGCGCCCCCTACCGGTGGGAACGCAGTCTCGAGGGCGCCTTCGACTACGGCAAAGAGGAAGTTCGGGAACACCATCTGCGCCTCGTGCGCGAGCTGCTTGAGCGCTATGACATGGACGGGCTCGAACTGGACTGGCTGCGGTGGGTCCTGCATTTTGCGCCCGGAGGCGAACAACGGGGTCGTGAGCTCCTGACGGACTTCGTGCGACAGGTCCGCCGCCTGGCGGAGGAAAGCGGCCGGCGGGTCGGACATCCCGTGAAACTGGCGGTGCGTGTGCCTGCGAATCCGCAGAGCTGCCTCGAACTGGGCTACGACGTCATCGCCTGGGCACGCGAGGGGCTGATCGACATGGTCACGATCTCCGGTTTCCTCGGGTGCGCCAATTTTGATCTGCCCTTGGACCTCTGGCGGGCGCTGATCGGCCCGGGGATCAAGATCCTGGCTCACTGCGAGTCGACGGTGCGACCGCATCCGGGCTACAAAAGATCGTACGTTAGCTATGAATTCCTCTTTGGCAGTGCAGCGTCCGCGCTGCACCGGGGCGCCGACGGTGTCTATCTGTTCAATGAATGCTATCGGGAAAGCGACGAGCCCGAACTGCTTGGATACGTGCTGGAGCATGCGGGAAACCCGGAAACGCTACACCGGACCGTTCGTCGGCATGCGGTTACCTATCCACAGATTTATGCGCCGGGCTCTGGCATCGGCACGGTGCTGCCGATCCCCCTGAAGCCGAATGAGGAGGGCGCAGACTTCGGCCGCTTCGAAGAGAACATCACCCTGCGCATTTCGGTGGGGACGCTTCCCGCCGACTACACCGCCTGCGTTCGCCTTGGATTTTCTAAAGAGACGCCGGAGCTGAACGGCGAGGCCATGGCCGTTCGCACCAATACATCGCCGACTGCATTCCTTTCCGCGGACGACCCGCGGATCCGCTACAAAGACGTTGCGGCGGAGTTGAAAACCAGACTCGGACGTCCCCCGCATTTCCCCCCCGAGGTGAGCCAATCACTCTGCTATCGGATCCCCGACGGAGCCCTGCAGGACGATGTCAACGTCGTCGAATTCATGCCACCCGGGGTGACGGGGAACCTGGTCTGGGCGGAGATCCTCATCATCCCGGTGAATCGTCATGCGTCATGACGATCTCTTTCCTTGCCACTCGCCTCCCGGGCTTAACCGAACCGGAAGCTGCCCAGTTGTCGCGGAACCTTCCGCATGTCCGGCCATGGCGCGGCGGCCCCACGCGGGACACGGTCAGGCAGCTTCACCTTGACTCCCCGGCCTCGTTCGCCCACGGTCCCACCCATAAAACCGGGCACCGAAACCTCAACCCCACGGCTTGCCACCTCCGCGTGAAAAGCGATTTCCGGTCCGTTCGTCCCCTGGAATTGTGCGGCTGATTTAACGTATGAACTGCCACCGGCGAAAGCCGCTTTGGATTGTGGGGAATCCATTGATTACGAAGCCCTGAAATACGTCATGTCTCGGATACTTGTCACGGAAGCCGTAACCGGAGATGCCATGGATCTTCTTCGGGAACAATCGGACCTCGACGTGGTGTTTGAACCTGCCATCTGGAATGATCCGGCAGCACTTTCCAGGGCTGTTACGGACGCAGAAGCGATGATTGTTCGAAACCAAACGCAGGTATCCGGCGAGTTGATTTCTGGCGCTCCCAAGTTAAAAATAGTGGCTCGAGCTGGGGCGGGGCTTGACAACATCGATACAGACGCAGCGACAGAAGCAGGGATTGTGGTGAGTTTTGCTCCCAGCGAGAATTCGCTATCGGTCGCGGAGCTGGCGATTGGCCTGTTCCTTTCCCTGGCTCGGAATATCCCCCATGCTGACCGGGATATTCGCGGCGGGAATTGGAATCGATCCTTGTTTACCGGTGGTGAACTTTCCGGGAAAACCCTCGGGGTTGTCGGGATCGGCCGCATTGGCACCCTCGTTGCGCAGCGGGCCAAGGCCTTTGGCATGTCCATTATGGCACACGACGATTTTGTAGACCAGAGCGCCAGCCAATACACGGATCTGGACGTGACCTTTGCTTCGCTCAATGTGCTTTTGGATTCTGCTGATTTTATCACGATTCATCTGCCCCTTTTGCCAACCACGCGTCATTTATTTAATGAAGCTCGTTTTGGCCAAATGAAACCCACCGCATTTTTAGTGAATACATCCCGGGGTGAAATTATTGATGAAGGCGCCTTGGCCAAGGCGCTCGAAAACGACCTGATTGCCGGTGTCGCGTTGGATGTTCGGGCAACAGAGCCGCCTGCTTTGGGTGATGCGATCATAGCCTCAGGCAAAACGGTGCTTACGCCGCACATCGCTGCATTCACACACGAGGCCCAGGAACGGGTGGTTGAATCGGTCTGCAGAGACACGGCGGCCGTGCTTCGCGGAGGAAGCGCGAAGGGATATTTCAACTTTCCTGAACCCAAAAGGAAATAAGCAGAAACGGCTCTGCGCCAACGTCTCAATCACCCCATGATCGACTTTCTTGTCGCCTGCATTTCTTTTCCGGTTGTTTTTATCGTGGCGATCCAGGGTAAAGCAGCCAAGGACGAAGGCGGATGCAAGTGAAGTCCGAATCCTCTCGGGAAGGCGGTGCTACGCGGACGGAACGTGCATTCACGTCTGCTCAAAGAGACGCCGTCGCAGATGGGTTTGCTGTTCGTAAATGGAGCCACCGCGGCCGGCGCGTGGATTGGCGGGACAAGGTGCCGGAGGAATGTCCGCGTGGCGTGGGGATGCGAGCAGCTCGCCGCGCAACATTTGCGTTCTGAACATCTCCACCTCTTTGGGGGACACCGGTTGGGGCCAACAGTCGGCAGCGCAGTACTGCGGGAGGAGGCCGGTCAGGAGTCTTGTTGGGAGCGGAGGCGTGCAGCAGATGGGCGTGATGACGGGAATGGAACTCGAAGAAGCGCGCCAAATTTCCGAGGCGCGCCCTGTTCCCCGTTTTCTAGTTTCGACTTGGTCTTTGGCTTCCAGGCAGTCTAGAGTTCAATCATTGTAGCGTACAAATGAAGGAGACGGTCTCCCGTGGCAATCGAGCTTGGCATCAACCGCGAAAACGAGGACAACTGGATTGACCTGATCTGGGATGCCTGGCCGACGAATCAGGTCTCCCTGTGGATCCCCGAGGTGTGGGGGTTCATGCATGACCAAGATCGATTGTGGGTGCGCAAACCGGTGGGGTGGACGCAAAAGGGTCATGCGTTGCAGGTCGGCCCATGCCTCGAGTCGCACGGAAACTTCTCGTTCACCTGGGAAGCCCGGTTAACTGTCGACAAGGACACGGTCCGAATCGATCTGCAGGTGGAAAATTCCGGCGACACGGATTTGCCGGCAATGTTCAACATCAACGGTTGCCTGAATTTCGTGAAGGCCCCGGACTTCATGGACAGTTCGGGACAGTGCACCTACGTTCGCGTGGACGGACACTGGCAGGACATGGCGGCGATCCGTCGACCCCAGGCGTTGAACCTTGGCGGTGACCATTATCACCTGTTGGTCAAAGGCCGTGATGACCCGATGGATGTCGAGCTTCTGCCGAACGTGCATGTCACCTCCTCGCTGTGCGCACGCGTCGGGCGCACCGGAGAATGCTGCATTGGCTGGGCCTGGGATACGGCCCTTCGGCTGGACATCAACTTCAACCACCTGCAGTGTATGCACTCCGTCCCGGCACTTGGACCGATCCCCGCTGGTCACACGGTCCAACACACCGGCAAAATTTATTTTCATCAGGGCGACAAGGGCGGCCTGCTCGATTTCTGCCGACGAGACGGACTCGTGTGAACTGCCGTCCATGGCCTCCACGGCCGTGGACAGGAGCAGGACACCCGAGGCGGAGCCGCAGAGCCTTTTGCCGATCCATACGGGTCGACTGCTCCGAAGCACGGTGCTTCCATCGGGGGCCACCGGAAGGTCGATCGGTCGATCCAGTCTTCCTCCCTTGACGATCTCGAGACTCACGGGGTCCACCTGGTGGAGATCCGCGCCGGAAGTGATCCAATAGGTGCGGTCTGCAGGCCTTTCCAGGACCCAGGCCGAGGACATCTCAATATCGACGGAATGCAACTTTGTTTGCGCCGCGAGGTCGTAGAGGTAGAGCGTCGTGTTCGTGGCGCCCGGTTTTCGATACCAACCAAGGAATTGCGTGTCGGTCACGCGCAGCATATGGCCCGTGTTCCCCAACCCGGGCGCGATTTCTATTTCGCCGCGGCGGTTCAGGTCCAGATCATGAACGAAAAGCACGGCATCCTGCGTCGCGCCCGACACGATAATTCGATCCAGCGCGGGCATGGCAATCATGTGCACCGGTTCGAGGTTCTTATAGGCCTCCCCGAGCGCAATGTACTCGCCGGTCGCCGTATCGTAACAGCTCAACCCGGCCCCGGAGGACCAGCGTTCCCGCAGGCCCCATGTGTAGACACGCGTACCGGCCGCAGCCATGGCGACGGCATGATGCGCCTCGGAACGCCCCTGCCCCTGGTATCCCAGGTGGGCGGGATTGAGCGCGGGGTCTCCCGGCTCGCCCGTCCGTGGACTTGTCCATGGCGTCTCCGGATCATAGACGGACAATACCGTGTTCGGATAGCCGGCAACGTAGACCTTGCCGTCGCTGACCACGGTCTTCGCGCCGCTCGGGCCACCTTTTCCCATGTGCTCACACTGTCCGGTCGCGGGATCATACCGGAACCAGCCATGATACTGTGCCACGCTGCCAAGCACCGAACCGTCCGGCAACAGTGTCAACGATTCAATCGCCGCCGGCTCGGTATTCCGGATGGCAAAGCGCGTTTCCCGCCAGCTCTTGTCCCCGGGTTTGCGCCAGTAAAACACGCCCTCGCCCCGCCCTGAAATCGAGACACGGCGCCCGGGATCCACCTCCGGCGGCGGGCCGGCCGCCAGGACCCGGTCGCAGGCATCCCGCTCCGGGTGCGCATGGGCCCTGGGCTGGGGCACCTCAGCAAATGCCTCCCCGGGCCCGGCCTCGCTGACAATGCGTCCGTCGCACAGGGCGACATGGATGTCCCCGCGGCCATCGCGCAGGAGGGCTTTGCAAAATTCTGCACCCTGCTCCACAACGATGCGGGCATCATCGTCGTCCCGCTGAGCGAGCACACGCTTCTCCCCGGTTTCAAAATTTACGGCGCACAGTTCCCACTTGCCCTGCCCGACGGCCACGTAGATCCACGGCGGCTCCATGCCGATCGTGTAGCCGTAGGTCAATGTGCGGCGGCCCGGCAGGCCGACTTCGGTAATCAGTGTCCACTCCAGCGTATCGGGATCCAGGCGCAGTACACAGGCCACGCCGCCCGCGGACTGGCTCGCGCCGTAGACCAGCCCGTCGGGCCCGAGCTCAAGTTTGTAAAAATGCCGGAGCACGGTGATGCTGTCGTGAACACGGCCCAGGATCCGGATGGTGTCCTCTCGTGGCTCGTAGTAGTAGATGTGGCCGTAGTCCACGGCAAAGAAGACGCGCCCATTGCCGGCAAGACATCCCCCACCGCTGATCTCGGCGGCGTGAAAGCCGGGAAGGTTCACCACCTTGAAGGTGCCCTCGTCGAAATCCGCAATCACCCACTCCGCATCCGGCCGCGCGGTGGGGTCCGCGTAGCGCAGGTAGTGTCGCCCGTCATCGAGTTTCTCTTCGAACTTCTCCTTGTTGCCTGTGCTTTTGTAATTCATGCACTGGCAAATAAAATTCCATCCGCCTCGAAGATTCGGGCCCAAGCCGGTCTGAAACACGCGCGAAGTCTCTACCGGCGTACAGCCCGCTTCCATCTTGATAACGGGCGGAGCTTGTCCCCGCAATGTGCCCACCGTGAACACGGCGTCCCGGAATTCATTGCCCGCCATGGCGACGGCGAGGTTTTCCAGGCAGACAGCATCGGGGTCCGGCCCGGCAGTCCGCACGAAATTGATATACGGGTCCGGCTCCCAGATCCACAGCGGGCCGGCCCCGGCAAACGGCCCCCGCCTCAATGCTTCCTTCACCTCATTCGTATCGCCCGCACTTGCGGATGGCTGTCCACCGACAATCACTGAAAGCGACAGAACGACTATACGCTGAATCCGATGCATCCGTGCCCCACTATAGGCAAGGACAAGAAGGACTGCACAAGTAAACCACGGATTGTGTGGGTGGTTCCGGTCCCGCGCGTTCTTCGTTCCTTTCCGTTCCATCTCGTCTCTTTGGTGTTCTCTGTCATTGTGAGGAGAATGATGGACGCCTTCCGGCGTCCATGTGTATATTTATATGCATGTATTTGATGAGGGCATTCGGGTTTGTTTTGGTGTTCCTGTCGGCCTCGGTCACGCAGGGGGGGCAGGGAACATATGATTGGACCGACTCCCAGGCGCTTTTCGAGGGCGTTGCGTACGCGAACATCGAGCTCGAGTTGGAGGATGCCCGCGGACTGGATTGCCCGCATTATCGCGGGTTCTCACCCGACAAGCCCAGGAAGCTGAGCCTGCATGTCCTGCGCATCGACACCAAACAACCGAAATTGCGCCTTTCAACCACCGGTCGCGCCGAGGGTTGGGGAAACAAGATGCCCAGCCATGGAGGCAAACAACTCGACGGATATGTGATCCGGACAAAACGCGAGACCACGGTGGATTTCTTGGAGCGAAACCGGAAGGACTCACGGGACATGCTCGTTGCCGTCAATGCACAGCCGTGGAGCCCGTTCGAGTCCCGTGTTGCCCATCCGTACGCCGACCAGTTGGGGTTGACGATATCTGATGGCGTCCTGGTGTCCCCTCCAAACGGCGGACCATCGTTTGTCGTCCGAAAAGACGGGAGCCCTGACATGCTTGCCACGGATGATTCTTCCGACTTGTCGGAAATCGATCTTGCGGTTACCGGATTCTCCTTCTGCCTGGTGGACGGGAAACCCAGCCCGCCGGACACGAGGCTGCACCCGCGAACCGGGTACGGGCTGTGCCCGGAAAAGCGCTTCCTCTACCTCCTGGTGATTGACGGGCGTCAGGATACGAGCCAGGGCGCCACGGTACACGAGGTCGGCGCCTGGCTCCTGCACTTCGGCGCCCACACAGGAATCAACATGGACGGCGGTGGATCCACAACCATGACGCGCTGGAACCCCGCCAAGGAAAAGGCCGAGGTCCTCAACCGGCCAAGCGGCGGCAAGCCACGGAGCGTCGGCGGCAACCTGGCGGCGTACTCAATCTGACTCGAGGTACATCGCGTAAAGACGGGCGTCTTCGGGACGGACTCCGGCAAAGGTTACCCGAATACGGATGGGGCCTTTGTTCGTGGGAATGGATCCGCTCTTCCACTCGACCGGCACGCGAAGCCCCGGGATTTCGCCGGATTCCTCGTCACCGGCATCGCCGGGAACCCGCAGGATGTCCTGGCCACCGGCCGTGGTGTCGAGGGCCGTGAGAACCACCGCGTCGTTCCCACAAAAGCCATCGATGGGATGTAGCGACTCGTCCAGCAACTCAAACCGAAGTTCCGAGTGATTGCCTAGTCCGTCCACATTGGCGAACAACCTGGCCCCGCCCTTCACGTTGAGCGGACAGGATGTGCAATGGCCACCGACCTTGCCCATGGCCTCGAAATAACCCAGCCGGTCACGTGCCCAGGTGGCCAAGCGGACCTCCACCGGGGGATTTCCCCAGCTCTCGTACCAGAGGAGCGTCTTGTCCCCCCAGTTGCACATCCCCTGGCCATGGCTGACGGTGGGTGGCTTGCCGGGCGTCCGCCCGATTTCCTCGTACGCAGGAAGAAACCGAAAGTCCTTAATTGGCTCGTGGAAATGCAACGCGTCGTGGCTGATCAGGAAGCCCAGGTCCATCTGGATCATCAGCCGGTCACTCGACGGGTCACCGTGCCAGATGTCATAGACGCCGAGAATGACGTTGCCCCGGTCCCAGAGGCCGGCGCCAAGGTGCACCTCCTCGCCGACATTCCACTCGGTGTGCATGGGGTGTGGCGAGACTGCATCGCGGCGGAAACTGATGCAGCTGCCCTGGGTCCATGTTTCGAAATCGCGGGACGCGAACGTGGACATCACGCGCCCCGAGCAGTGATGATGCCCCCCCTGCCCATTTAAATAGTACCAGTCGTTAAAGCGAATAAGCCCGGTCTGCTCAAGGCCCGGGCCAACCGGGTTGTTTGGCGACTCGGTCCAGTTCAGCCCGTCCGGACTGTAGGCAACGGCAAATTGATTCCCGTAGATCCAACTTTCGAACGCGATTTTGAACCGGCGATTTGGATCCGGGTCGAGCGGATCGTGAATGATCGGGATACAGGCAAAATCGCACTGCCCGCCGCGGAGGTTCACGATGTTGTTCTTTTTGCTCCCAAGATAGTCCACAAGTCCCAGGTCGGGCTTGTCCCAGTGAACACCGTCCCTGCTGGTGGCGTAGCAGACCCGGGCCTGCTTTCCGTGAATGTCGCGGTCATCCCGGGTTCCCTGGGCCATGTACCACATGTGCAACTCGTCTTCAGCCGGGATCACCGTGCCGTAAAACCGAGCGCGGAAATCGTCCGGATCGCCAGGATCACCGGCAGGCACCACAATGGGATTGTCCCGACCCGGCTGCTTCCCGGCCACCAGCTGCAGCCGGAGGCCGGCATGGAACGGTATCGTATGGTCGTCAAACGGAAACAACACGACTTCGGATACGGTCGGCGAGGGGGCGGTATTCTGGACTGTAATCATCTCTGGTTCTCCTCCGGATCGGTTTGGGCACCATAAAAAAACGGCCGGGGCGTGATCAATACTGTATTCCAGAATTCAAAAGATACCCCGCCAACGCAAAAAACCTCTCCTGACCATTGGCGGGCAATCTGACAAGGTCCACCGCACAGGAAAAAGATCTCGCCCACACCACAGGAGATTCAAAGGTCTCACCATGAGGGGCACCTAATTTTCCCGGCGCTGACCCGGAGTGAAAAGCTGTCCCTGCCCTTCCCGGCGTCTTCCCGACCGCCCGTCGATGTTGGACTCTGATCAAGACGAGGACGAAGCCTGCCGCCACGTCCTGCCACCCACCGCGAATTCGACGAGCGCATCCTGATCCAATTCGACACCATGGCCCGCCCGGTCGGGCAGGTGTACCATGCCATCCTCCATGGGCAGCGGTTCGGCCGCAAGGTTGCGGGGCATGCCGTGATCGAAAAACCCGCCCAGTTCGCCGCACACTCCTCCCGGCGTGACCACCGCGGCGAGATGCTGGTAGGCCGCGGATGAAATCCCGGTGTACCCGGTCCCGATGATCACCACCGACACACCCGCCTCCTGGGCCAGACGTGAGTGGTGAATCGCCCTCGTCAGGGAACAGGGCTGCACGGGATGGATTGCCACGCAGTCAGCGGCTCGAAGATCCAGGACCCGGCGCAAGTCATCGGTTCGCCGCGCCAGCACGTCGACCATGATCTTCGCCCCGCGCCCGCGCATTCCGGCGCGAAGTTGCCCGTATTCATCCGGCCCACCCCGGAGAGGGTCCTCGAAAATGTCGAGGCCGGCCTCCCCAAGTCCACGCACGGCGTGGGCGGCAGCGGTGATATCCGTGTATCCTTCATTCGCGTCGCCTTGCAGAACGATGTCGGCGGATGCCACCTTTCGAATGGCTTCTACGCGACCCAGATCAGCCCCGAAGTCACCGGTCAATTTCACCTAGAGAGCCCGATACCCTCTTTCGATCCAGCGACTCGCCAAGGATTCCGCTTCCTCCGCGTTGTCGGGAAATAGGCACGGCATCAGCGGAACACGGGCATCCGAGGCGCCGCCCAGCAGCTCGTGCAGAGACCGGGCCGTGGCCTTTCCCACGAGATCATGAATCGCGATGGATACCGCTTCGTGGACAGCCTCCGGCCGGCCAGGCAACAACCCGTCCAGCGCGCTGGCGTCAGACCCGGGCAGGGCTTCCAGCGTGTCCGTCAGTGAGGCCGTCGGCTCGACAACGCAGTCGGCGGAACCCTCAAAACCACGGGAACGGATTCGCACCACGAAAAACGGAAACGTCTCCGGCCGGCCGAAGCTGAATGAAACCCGGACCGGAATCCTCCCCCAGTCCAATCGCACCTGCTCTATGACAATCGGATCAGCCATGCCCCGCCTTGCATTTCAGATGTCCTCAAGAGTCTCACATCCCAATACGGATCCCTCGGTTCTCCAGGAAAGCTCCCGCGGATGGGATGCCCGATGCCACGGATAACAGGACTCGCCGTCCGATACCACACCACAGCAGAAGCATTGACCCAAAACGGGGGATCATGGCTCGTCTTCTTCCTTATCCTTCCAGGAATTGTGACCGGAATGAGCGGGAACTTCAATCGGTGGATGGCTGCGGTGTTGATTGAAGCAGGCCCAAAAGCCTATTGTACTGGGAATGAACATCAAGCGCATCGCCGCCGTTTCCCTGACATATGAAGATTTCCCCAGCTTTGAAGCCAAGCTGGAGGAGGCCGCACGGTTGGTGACCCTGGCGGCCAGACAAGGTGCAGAACTGGTCGTGTTGCCAGAAGTTCTGAACCAGTGGCGGGGCGATGGACCCAACAATCCGAATCCCATCACCATGGAGGAAATGGTTCTCGATGACTGGGTCAGCCAGTGCGCAACGCTGATCCGAAGCGGCGCCGAAAACAGAGTGGCAATTACGGTACCGGTGTTCGTGCGGGAGAACGGCCAGATTCAGAATGTGTGCAACCTGATCGACTAATAGGGCTCGCACCGGGGTCGTTTCGTAAAGGAATATCCCACGGGCGGCGAACTGAATGACTGCGTGATTCCCTGAACGAACCCGGAATTAATGGCGTGGGACGGCCTCAAGGTTGGGGGCGCCATCTGCTTCGACATCAACTTTGAGCCGCTCTTCGCCCGGCAAAAGAAGGAGGGCGCAGACCTCCTTCTTTGCCCTTCCCTCTGGCCGGGCGGCCGGCTGCTGAATTACTACGCATTCGAGTACTCCGTGCCCATCGTCCTGGCCTATCCCGGGTGGAGCCGCATCATCGACCCACTGGGCCACGAGAAGGTGCAGGGCGGGCAGCGGAACGAAACCCTGCGATGGGGAGGCGGAAGTCCCGTATACACCGCGGACATCAATTTTGACTATGTTGTCATCTCGAACGACTGCGACTACGAGATCATCCGCGACATTGAAAGCACGTACGCTGGGCGCATCTCCATACACATGGACCAGCAAGACTGCTGCTTCCTCTTCGAGAGCCTGGCGGAGGACGTGACCGCCGCACAGGTAATTTCAGAGTACAACCTGATGCCCCGGAAACAATTGCTGGCCCAGGCGCTGGAAAAAATAGAACAGCGCCGGGCGGATGTTTCCAGCGGCTGAACAAATCCTGAACAGAGGACAACGAAGTGGCCGCAGTACCGGCTGTACTCGACGAGCAACCTTGGTGGACAGGACCTGGACCCGTGGCGAGGACAAACACCGCCGGAGATGCCCCAAATACTGTGAACGTGCAGCCGGTCGGCCCCGGCACGGGGGGAAGTGGTCTTCACGATGGACCCGGAGGACAACGAAGCCGCATTGCCCCGCGGGACAGGAGCTGGTAGTGTTCGTGGCGGCGTGAGTCATTCGGCGAAGCAACCAGGAATCCGGCGGATCGGCGTATTCTGCGGATCGGCCGAGGGCAATGATCCGGCGTTTGCCGCCGCGGCCGCGGTGCTGGGCAGGTTGCTGGCCGAAACGAGGATCGGCCTGGTGTACGGAGGCGCGCGAGTCGGGATCATGGGCATCGTGGCGGATGCCGCCATGAGTGTGGGCGGGGAAGTGATCGGAGTGCTGCCGCGCGGGTTGGAAAAACGCGAAATCGCGCATGGAGGGCTGACCCGGCTCCACATTGTGGACAGCATGCATGAACGAAAGGCGCTCATGTCCGAGCTCTCGGACGCATTTGTGGCGCTGCCGGGCGGCGTCGGTACCCTGGAAGAGTTTTTCGAAGCCTGGACATGGGGCTTGCTGGGAATCCACAAGAAACCGTGCGGCCTTCTCAACACCCAGGGATTCTATGAACCGCTACTGGACCTGATGGACCACATCGTGGGGCATGGATTTCTGCGTGCCCAGCACCGCGAAATCGTGCTCGTGGACAACGATCCCGGCCGCCTTCTCGACGCGCTGCAAACTTATTTCCCGCCACAGCACAAATGGGACGGT
This sequence comes from uncultured Verrucomicrobiota bacterium, assembly GCA_964611475.1. Taxonomy (GTDB): domain Bacteria; phylum Verrucomicrobiota; class Kiritimatiellia; order SLOV01; family SLOV01; genus CAUZEO01. Next base: position 12,790 of record CAZTAB010000010.1, read on the forward strand.
GACCCGGCCCGAGAACTTCAGGGCGGACAGGAAACCGGCATCGAGTAAAATATCCGTATACAGTTTTCGTTATTCAAAGTATGAGCGGAACTCATCCAGAGACCTCGCGGCGACAGGCCGTACCCGGCTTTACGCTCATCGAAATGTTGGCGGTCCTCGCGGTAATTGCCCTGCTGGCTGCGCTGATTCTTCCGGTCGCGTTCAACACGCTCGACACGGCGCGGCGCGGGGCCTGCCGCGGACATCTGCACGGATTGGGAATCACCTTTCGTCTCCACCTGAACGACCACGGCGGCATCATGCCGGTGGCAGCCGCCATGCCGTCCCTCGCCCTCAACGATGAACCATCCATCGCGGAAGTGCTCTCGTCCTATGTCGATGACCCGCGGACCTTCCGCTGCCCCGCTGACAACGGACGAAATTATTTTGAATCGGAGGGATCCAGCTATCAGTATGTGACGACACTGGGCGGACGCACCGTAAGCGAGTCGTTTCTCTCCCGGCATTTCGGCGAAGCGAAATCGCCGGTGCTCCATGACTATGAACCGTTTCATGGCAAGGCAGGTGAACCCGGGTCGATGAATTACCTGTTTGGCGATCTTCATGTTGGTGACCTGTCCGATTTCGCGAACAAATCCGGAGGCTGAATGCATGAAAAAATGGATTCCCATCCTAGTGGGGCTCGTGGTAGCGGGAGGGACCGTGGCTCTCCTGCTCAGCCCCGGTCCGGCACCCGGAGAACCCTCCGGACAATCCGACGATGAAATCATCGCGACCATGGCTTCGAAGCACTTCGAAAAATTGCCTGCCGAATCCAGGCACGCATACACCGAGGAGTTCCGTAGCCGGCGACGGGACCCCGGGACCATGAAACCGTTGACGGAGAACCTTTCCGATTCGGAACGGGAACGGTTCCGAGCCAACATCGGAAACGAGATGCGGGGCCGGATGATGGAGCGGGTCGACGAGTACTTCGCCCTTCCGACCCAGGAGCGCACGGCCTTCCTGGACCGTATGATCGATCAACAGGACGCGCGGCGACGGGAATGGCAGCAACGTGCGGGCAGCGATCAGGGCGCAAGCGATTCCCCCTCGGGATCCCAGGAAACCCGGGGACGCGGGCCGCTGTCAGCCGAGCGCCTGAAAGGTTTCATAGAAAACCGAACTCCCGAAGAACGTGCCCGGATGCTCGAATTCTTCAAGGCAATGCGCGAACGCCGCGAGGAACGGGGCGGCGGAGTCGACCCGGCTGGCTAAAAGGGGACGTCGTCCTCGTCCGCGGGAGCGCTCGCATCGTCGGGCAGGGGTACTTCGTCGCCCGTGCCACCGCTTTCCGTGCTCCCGCCGTGGGCAGCGCCCTGGTCGATCTTCCACGCAACCAGGTTCACGTAGTACCGTTCCTTGTACTCGTTCCCGCGCAAATCGAAGCTTACGGTCACCTCGTCACCCTCCGACACATTGTCCAGCAGGGAGACGCGTTCCTTGACGCACTCGAACTTGATATCCTGCGGATACCGTTCATCCGAAGTGACAACGAATTCGCGCTTCGTGAACCCGCTGTCAAATGTCATGGCGTCCATGACGACCTTGACCTTGCCGGTTAATTCATAACCCATCTCTACAGCACTCCTTTTTCCGCGCTCCGGCGGCACTTTGCCTCTACCCCTTACCTGATTGCCCCGCAGGAGGAAAGGCTGAAATACCACGGATTCAAGGGTGCAGGACGCCCTGCCCGGCGGCGTCAAGCGGGGTCAGGCTTGAGTCGCCCCTCCCCGCCGGAGCGATGCCGACCGAGCGATGGGGAAGCTTTTCCGCCAGGTACGTTTCTTGCCTTTCACCGGACGGCCGCAGCGGTGTCAGCACCAAAAGCCTTCCATAGAGGGGCCTCCATCCGCCATCCGGGGACACAAAACGAACCATTTGCCAGGGAAAAGGGGCCCCCGCATTTGCGATACAGCACGGGAATGTGCATAATGGTAGTGCAGACTGGCTTCTTGCGGCCAATGCATATGAATAACGCGCGAAACATACCGATCTTTCCCCTGCCGATGGTCGCCTGCCCGACCGAATGGATTCCCCTCCACATTTTCGAGGAGCGCTACAAGGATATGATCCAGCATTGCCGGGACTGCGAGGAGTCAGGGAGTCCCGGCGAATTCGTGATTCTTCTCACGAACGAAGACGAAGTCACCAACATCGGGTCGACGGTCCGCATCTGCCAGATCCTCCGGGAACACGAAGACGGCCGACTCGACATCATGACGGTAGCCCAGCAGCGCTGCCGGATAGTAGAGCGCTACACGGAGCATTCATATGACTCTGCGCTCATTGAAATCCTGCCCGATCAGGAGCGCGACTGGGACGAGTCCCTGGCGACCGAGGCATTCAGCCTGCACCGAGCCCTTCTCAAGCTCGTGTCCGGCGACATTCCAAACGACAGCTCCTACAGCGGCAAACCGAGCCTTTCCTTCTACCTGGCCCAGAGCGCTGGCATGACGACCGCGCAAAAACAGGAAGTCCTCGAAGCGCGCAGTGAAAATGCGCGACTGGAACTTCTGATCCGCCACTTCAAGAATCTCATCGTCGATATTCAGAACGTTCGTCGCGCGGCAAAGTCGATCCAGAGCACATGGGAAATGCAGCTGGCGATTGCGAAGGCGGAGATGGATTAGTCCACCCGAACCCGGTAAATCCGGGTCGGCGGTGCGTTGGGATCGGAAAGAGAGAGGGGAAACCCGCGGCCCGCGGTCCCGAGCCCGAGAATTCTCCACTGCCGGGTTTTGTCAAAGATGCGATCGCCGGCGGAGGCCTTGTCCATGTAC
>CAZTAB010000011.1:0-1621 GCA_964611475.1 uncultured Verrucomicrobiota bacterium
ACATGGCGGCGGAGGAAATCGCACGGCATGGAGTCGACGCCGAACTCGTGCAGCGTGTGATCCACATGGTCGATATCAACGAATACAAGCGGCGGCAGGCGGCGCCGGGCGTAAAAATTACGCCCAAGGCGTTCGGCCGGGACCGCCGGCTCCCCATAACGAACCGGTACCGAGATGTTGTTGATCGTCCCGCGGACACGGAATTGCAACAGGCGACAGGCAGGAAAACATGAGCACAGGCAACCCAAGCCCTTTCAACTCCCCGGAAAACCCGAAGAACGAGTCGAGGCGGCTTCAGGAAATCAGCGTTCTCTACGAAATCAGCCGGATGCTGGACCAGAGCCTTGATCTCCGGGACGTGGTCACTCCGGTCATCGAGCAATTGGCCCAGCATATGGATTTCAAGCACGGTACGCTCACGCTCCTGAATCGGAAAACCGGGGACATTCTCACTGAGGTGGCGCACGGATTGTCTCCCCAGCAGGTGAGCCGCGGGCGGTACCGGCTTGGAGAGGGCATTACCGGGCAGGTGGTCCTCACGGGGAAGCCGGCGATCATCCCGGTGAAGAGCGAAGAGCCACAGTTTTTGAACAAGACGGACCGGGGGAAGCTCGATGATACAGCCTTCATTTGTGTACCGATCAAGGTCGGAAGCGAAGTGGTCGGGGCCCTCAGCATCGACCGCCCCCAGGCTCCGGGGCAGGTGCTTGAGGACGACACGAGACTTCTTACCATCGTCGCCGCCATCATTGCGCAGGCGGTTAAGCTCCGGCGGGCCGCGCAGGAGGAGCAGGAGCGCCTCGAACGGGAAAACGAACGTCTGCGCGCCGAACTACGGGACATTTTCCGGCCGTCAAACATCATCGGAAACTCCCATGAAATGCAGGAAGTGTATGACCAGATCGCACAGGTGGCGAAGAGTCCGGCCAACATCCTGATCCACGGGGAAACCGGAACCGGGAAGGAACTCGTTGCACACGCCATTCACTACAACAGCGACCGCGCGGACAAGCCGTTCATCAAAGCGCACTGCGCGGCCCTACCGGAAGGTGTGATCGAAAGTGAGCTGTTTGGTCATGTGAAGGGCGCATTCACCGGGGCCACTGCCGATCGCAAGGGACGCTTCGAACTCGCACACGGGGGAACCCTGTTCCTCGACGAGATCGGAGACATCTCCCCGGCGATCCAGATCAAGCTGCTTCGCGTGCTACAGGAGCGCGAGTTTGAGCGGGTCGGCGACACACAGACAATCAAGATCAATACGCGGCTGATCGTGGCAACCAACCGAGACCTGCCCAGGCTGGTGGAGGAGGGATCCTTCCGGGAGGACCTATACTACCGGCTGAACGTGTTCCCGATTTTCGTCCCCTCCCTCCGCAAGAGAAAGTCGGACATTGTCCTGCTGGCAGACCACTTCCTCCAAAAGTACGGGAGCGAAAGCGGCAAAAAAGTGAGGCGGCTCTCCAGCGCGGTCATCGATATGTTGATGAGCTACCACTGGCCGGGAAACGTGCGTGAGCTCGAGAACTGCCTCGAACGGGCAGTGATCGTCGCCGAGGGCGACGTGATCCATCCCCACCACCTCCCCCCGACCCTCCAAACCGCGGAACACACCGGGACC
>CAZTAB010000012.1:0-3009 GCA_964611475.1 uncultured Verrucomicrobiota bacterium
GTACAGGGGCTCCTCGTTTTCGACGAGAATCCGGACGTCGGCATAGCTGTAGAGGCCCACCAGTTTCCCTCCGTTCACCAGGGGGAGCTTCCCGACCTTGTTTCGCTGCATGATCTCGTACGCTTCCTGCAGCGTTGTCCCGGTCGGCGCGGTGATCAAGTCCTTGGTCATGATTGCGGTGACCGGCGTTGATCGGTCCGGCGCGAATTTGAAGTCCTTGCTGGATACAATCCCCTCGAGGTCGCCGGCCTGATTGAGGATGGGGAAGCCATTGAAGCCGTATGCTTTGCGTTCTTTCTTTTGAAGGATGTCCCCCAATGTCATGTCATCCGTGAAGGTGATGGGCTGTTCGATCAACCCATTGAGATGGTGCTTCGCCCGGGCAACGATCTCTGCCTGTTTTTCTGCCGCGAGGTTTTTGTGGACGACGCCGATTCCCCCCATCATCGCCATCGCTATGGCCATCTCTGATTCCGTGACCGTGTCCATTGCCGCGCTAACGAAGGGGATATTGAGCGTCACCGAGCGGGTGAATCGCGTGTTCAGTTCCGCTTCGTTGGGCAGAAAATCGGCGTAGCCAGCCACGAGCGAAACATCATCGAATGTCAGCGCCTCGTGGGGGAATTGGGCAACAAATTGGTCCAGATGCGTGTTAATACCCATGGGTACCCTTTTTGCCCGAGACAGAATGGGGAGTCGGAATGGGGACGTCAAGCAGGGAATCACGCAGATGTTGGAATGACGAGATCCCCCATGCCGGATTCAGGGTCGGAGATGGGTTCGCTCCAACGCCTCGTAGCGGTTCAGGACATCCCGGATATATTTGCGCTTGTCGGTGTAGCTGTGGGGGAAGAAGCTGCCCTTGAATCCAGCGATCACGATGTTCCGAAAGGTCTTTGGCTTCAGGTTGAGTTCTTTTGCGGCCCGTTCCAGCTCCCGGCATACGGTGGTGTTCGAGACCAGGCGATTGTCCGTGCAGATGGAAACGGACAATCCGCGTTCCAGCATTTGGGCGAGGGGATGATCCGCGGCCCGCTCGAGATCCGGGAGGGTCTGGAGATTGCTGGTCAGGCAGACCTCCAGGGTGATTCGCTGGCAGGCGATGTACTCGGCAAGATAGTGGACGTAGGCATCCTTGTCTCTTGTCTCTTGTCTCTGACCTGTGGATGCGGTCGGTTGCGAATAGATGCGTTCCATGACCGATCCGGTTCGCGTGGCAATCGGTGATGGCCTGGAAGATGGATTCGGGGCCGTACGCCTCGCCGGCATGAATGGTTTTGCGGATGAAGTGGTCATGGGTGTACTCGAACGCCTCCCGATGATCCTCGGCGGGAAACCCCGACTCGGCGCCGGCCAGGTCGCACCCCACGACCGGCAACCCCTTTTCGTGGGCAAGGGATTCTGCGAGCCGCGCGACCTCGAGAGAGGCCATTGCATAAACCCGTTTTTCCAATGCATACGACATCAGGTCGAACAGGGAGCGGTAGTGCTAGGACATTTCTGCGGTGAAAAAACGAAGGGCGCACAGGATGACCCCATATTCGAAAGGGATATCCCTTCCGTCCGTGACCGCTTCCCTCGCGTTGTGCTCCTTCTTCGCCCGTTCCAGACCGCGGCAGGCGGCTGCAACCACCTCTTCCGCAGTAAAATTCCCGTGTATATGGAGCTGGGGTGCGTATCGGACCTCTATGTAGCGAACGCCCTCCTCGAGGTTGTCCACCGCAAGCTCATACGCGATCCTCTCAATGCTCTCCGGGTCCTGCATGACTGCCACGGTGTAGGCGAAGCCTCGTAGGTAATCGGGCAGGCCTGCGTAGGTTTCCTTGTAAACCAGTTCCCGCAACCCAGCTTCCGTTCCGGAGGGGAGGGGCACCTTTTTTTCGCGGGCCAGCTCGATCAAGGTCTGGATTCGAAGGGAGCCGTCGAGGTGAAGGTGAATATCCGTCTTGGGGATGGCACGGATGAACGTGGGTGATGTCAATTTGCTCACTTGAAGTCGTTCACGTACTTCAGCCTCAAATCATTGAGGGTCCCCTTGAAGAGGTAGATCTTGCCTGCCAATTTTTTCGTCTCCATGCTGGCAATCGACCCCCATCGGTATCCCCCCAGGAGCCCCGGGCCCCACTCCGGGTGATCCCCGCAAAGGCATAACCCCTGTCGAGGGCCAGCGCGATGCAGGTCTTCTTCATTACGTCAAAACGGGCAATCATTGCCCAGGTCACCGTGATTGCCCTGTAGGGCGCGCCCATCAAGATGGTATGCTTCCTTGTTACAGCCTGATTGAGTAACTGGGCCTGCGTGACCCATCCTGTTTCCGCGTAGAGGAATGTTCTCTCGCCGGTGGGGTCGTGAAACGCTGTGGATTCTTTCATGTCCAGCAGCAAGGCATGATTGGCGGAATGCATGGGGTTTGGGGTCACATTTCGCACGTTGGCGAACACGGCGATCTCGTGTTTCTTGGCTTGCAGAGCCCCCTTGAACTCGATGCCGACTTCCCTTGTGTCTCCCTGCAATTCAAATTCCGCCTGCCCGCCGCCCGGGTTTCCCCTTTTCCAATGAAGGGCCTGTTGAATCGCGAACGCTTCTCCGCTGCTCTCTCCCCGGAACTCGGGGACGAAGAGCTTGAAGGGCTCCGCGCAAAGTTTCGAATGGAAGATCCGGCTGTAGCGCCCTTCCTTGTCAATTGTGATTTCCATAGAATTCCCGTTGCTGCAACCTGTTAGTCCGAGTCTGATCCATGTTCAATCAAAATGTTCCGGAGATGTGGGTGGACTTGGGGGGGGCTGCCGTGTAAAGTAGAATCAATCAACGCGGTGCGTCGCGCTGCGATGGAGCAAAACATAGCCTACTGCCGGGACCCCGCGCGGGGCGGGGAAGGCTTCGAGAGTGGAGGATTCATTTGATGTCTGAGCAAGCCCAACCAATTTCAACTGATTCTATGCTGCCGGAAAACCGGACCTTTCCGCCCTCTGCCGATATGGTAAAGAGCGCCCACATCAATGCTGAAAC
>CAZTAB010000013.1:0-7884 GCA_964611475.1 uncultured Verrucomicrobiota bacterium
TCAGCCCAACCGACAGGTCGGGAAGCCCCGCGCGATTTCCGGCCAGCGCCGGGTCGGATGGTTGGCCTGGCCTTTCGGCGGGACCTGGGGCCGCGCCCTCCCAGCCCGGTTCTTCCCCGGCGTCAGGTTCCGCATGGGTCATTGTGACCGTGACCTGGGGCGAATCGAGGTAGACCGCTCCGAAATCGGAGCGGTTGAACGCATAGCGGAGCAACCCACGGTCCGTTCGAATTTCCTCGACGGTCACGCGGGGTACGGATGTCGAATGCTCGAAGAGCACATCCGTCAGTTTGAGTCCACGCAACCAGCGAATGGACCAGTCCTCCACGGAAACCGATCCGTCGATCTTGTCATTGACGATTTCGAGGATTCGGGCCCTGACCGGTCCGGTGGAGCAAAGCCGGGGCAGGCAGACCACAAGCAGGATGAGTCCGGCGAGAAAGAGGAGAATGATTCGGATCCGTTTCTTCATGCGAAATCTAGGCTTACTTTGAATCCCCCTAAATGAACAGATCGCGCCGGATCTGCTGGATCGCGTCTTCCAGCACTTCCATGCCTGCAATCCGTGCCAGTTGAGCCGCTCCCTGCAAACAACCCTTCACCGCAATCGCCTTGTCACGCGGCGGTCCAGGAAATCGATAGAACCCCTCATCCCTGCCCCGCTCCAGAACGCGGGTCAACCATGACAACATTTCTTCAACAAGTAGTTGCGCCTGCCTCTTCATTCGCGGGGGCATCGTGTTGAAATCAGACGCCATGATTCCCATAGGGCAGATCTCCCCCCGCTCGCCGAACGACTCCAGCGTAAATTGAAAATAACTTTCGAGCTGGTTAAGAGGATGGCCTCCACGCGTCATGAAGTCGGTGGTCCGCGCTCGTAGAACGTCTCTATACCGATCGAAAAGCGCGACACCCAGATCTTCCTTGGTGGCAAAGTGGTAGTGAATGGCGGCATTCTTGATACCCATGGGTGTGGAGATGTCCTTGTAGCTGAATCCGTTGAATCCCCGCTCCAACAACAGCTTGTCAGCTCGCTTGAGAATCTGGTTTTTGGTGTCTTGTTTCAAAGTCATTGGTTTCTTGTGTTCAGACTGAAAATATCACAACTCTCAAATCTTACTTGTATATAAGTTAGACATCAAGCCTGGTAGAGCGAGGAAAATCTTGGTCGAATTTTTAGCAATAATAAGGCAAGTAGTTCGTTTTCCGGATAGAACGCCCGACTGGCTCGCAAGTCAACTGGGCAAAACAACCAAAAATGGAGAACGAAATGAATCGAAAAGAGAAAATTCTTCTCACATCAGCACTTTCCTTGGCCGTGGTTTGCGGCCCTGGGTTCGCAGAAGAGGGCGAAAGATGCCGTAAAGGTCAGTCCGGAAAAGCCCACTTTGACAGAATCGACGAGAACGGTGATGGCGAAGTCTCAGCGGACGAGTTCGTACTGACTGCGTCGCACCGCGTGGACCGCATCATGGAGCACATGGATTCGGACGAAAACGGAGTCATTTCAGCGGAGGAATTCGCGGAGTCTCGCTCCAGGCGCGACCAGCGACGGTCAGATGACCGGAGTAGCGAGCGTGAAGGACGCCGACCCCGCGGCGGCACCCCGCCCGCGTTTGGGGATCTCGATGTAGATGGCGACGGTCAGCTCACCGAGGACGAACTGCTGGCACATCATGCGGAACGAGTAGAAAAAACGTTCTCGCGGCTCGACAAGAATGAAGACGGTGTCCTGACCTCCAATGAAATGAGAAAACTGCGCCGCCACCGTGGTGGCCGTGGACACGAACCGGGTTCAGGGCCAGACAGGGACGTCGGAGAGATTTAGCTCAAAGCCATCACCCGGGCATAGGATTCTCCCCATCCCCTCCCTCCCTCTCCGCGGGTCGATGCCTATGTAAATAGGCGCGGCCCGCGGTGCTTTTTGCGATATGCCGTCAATCCAAGTGGTTGGGGCGTTCAGTCCGCGCCCCAGGCTTCATTCTACACGCCATCACATGGAACATGATGAAGACTCCGACAATGTTCTTTCATTCAAACGGTCATCGGAATGAAAACCAGGCTGCTCCGCGGACACTGTCCGCCGGGCCTTTCCAATCAGCGCTATGAGTCAGGGGCTTCGTCCCGCAACGCCCGGCGAAGAATCTTCCCCACGTTGCTTTTGGGCAGGGAGTCCCGGAATTCGACCTGCTTGGGGACCTTATATGCGGAAAGTTGTCCACGGCAGTGAGCCACAACCTCTTCCTCCGTGAGATCCTCCGAGCAACGGACCACGAAAAGTTTCACGAGCTCCCCAGACTTTGGATGTGGCACCGCCACCGCCGCGGCCTCCAGGATTCCTTCATGCTCAACGGCCACAGCTTCGACTTCATTGGGATAGACATTGAATCCCGACACGAGAATCATGTCTTTTTTCCGGTCTTCGATGTAAATATACCCCTTCTCATCCATCCGCCCCACGTCTCCGGTGCAAAGCCACCGGTCCTGCGAAAGGACATTCTCGGTTTCTTCGGGCCGTTGCCAGTATTCGCGCATCACCTGCGGGCCGTGAATGTAAATCTCCCCGACCTCCCCCATGGGCAGATCGTTCCCGGCGTCGTCACGAATGCTCACCTCCGTGGAAGGAATCGGAAGCCCTATGGAACCGCTAAACGAGTCGCTCGTCATCGGATTTATGCAGGCCGCCGGCGACGTCTCGGTCAACCCATAGGCTTCGCTCAAAGGTTGACCGGTGACCTCCTTCCACTTTTCCGCGACGGCACGTTGAACAGCCATGCCCCCGCCGAGACTCATGTGGAGTTGACTGAAGTCACAATCGGAAAATCCCGGGGTGTTCAGCAGCCCGTTGAACAGGGTGTTCACACCGAGAATACCGGTGAATCGGGACTCCTTCAAGGTCTTCACAAAACCGCCAAAGTCCCGCGGATTGGTAATCAGAACATTTTCCCCGCCGAGATACATGAAGGTGAAACAGTTCGCGAGCAGTGCGAAGATGTGATAGAGAGGCAGGGCGCAGATAATCACTTCCTTGCCTTGCGCGGTAACGGGACGAAGCCATGCCGATGTCTGGAGAACATTGGCGACCATGTTCCCATGGGTGAGCACGGCGCCCTTGGCCACCCCGGTCGTTCCACCCGTGTACTGGAGGAATGCAATGTCCTCGTGGGTCAAGGTCTCGTCCGGCAGGTCGCATGACGCGCCCTTTTTCAGCGCCGTGGTCATCCGAATCGCGTCCCCCAGTTCGAATGCCGGAACCATTTTCCTGATGCGCTTTACCACAAAGTTCACGGCGGTCCTCTTCAACGGCGGGAACATGTCGCCGAGCCGGGTGGTGATCACCGTCTCCACGGACGTGTGATCAACGACCTTCTCCACCGTGGCGGCAAAATTTTCCATGACCAGGATCGTGCGGGCACCGGAATCTTGCAACTGGTGCTCTAGTTCCCTTGGCGTGTACATCGGATTGACGTTGACCACGACCAGCCCGGCGCGAAGCGCGCCGAGTACCGCGACGGGATACTGCAGCAGGTTGGGCAGCATAACCGCCACGCGGTCCCCCCGGGCCAGGCCGACCGGTCCGCGCAGGAACGCGCCAAAATCCCGGCTAAGCCTGTCGAGTTGGGAAAAGGTCATCCGGACGCCCATGTTCGTGTAGGCGACCCCGTCTCCAAATTTCCCGAAGCTCTCCTCCATCAGAGCCTTCAAAGAAGAGTAGGCGGAAAGATCGACGTCGCGCGGAACGTCCCTGTCGTATTCCCTTAACCAGATCCTGTCCATCACCGCCCCATGTGCTCAGAGATCGCGCGCTGGGCCTCGCGCTCCGCCGTTTTCTGCTTCAGCGATTCCCGCTTGTCCATGCCGGTCTTGCCCTTGCAGAGGCCGAGCTTCACCTTCACACGCCCCCGGCGAAGATACAGCTCAAGGGGAACAAGGGTCATGCCCTTTTCTGCCACCTGCCCGTTCAACTGGTCAATCTCCCGCCGGTGGAGAAGCAACCGTTTCGGACGCATGGGATCGTGGTTGAACTGGTTTCCGTGGGAATAAGGCTCGACGCGAAGTCCCTGGAGATTCACCTCGCCCCCTTTGATTTCCGCGAAGCTTTCCGCCAAGCTAGCCTTGGCCGAGCGAATGGATTTCACCTCGGTTCCCCGGAGTTCAATGCCGCACTCGATGTCCTTGAGGATCTGGAAGTCCCGCCTAGCCTTTCGGTTGGTGACCAAGACTCGGGTGCCAGAAGACTGGTTTGATGAGGCGGCCGCCATGGGGCCGTCCAGATCTTACATCTGGATGAGCGGTTCACCCTCCGGCTTCACGGTCGGCACAAATGCCGTCTCGGCGGTGAGCTTGCCATCGGCAACTTCCGCCAATGCAATGTCCATGTTGGACATGTCCCGCTCCGGCTTGAGCAGCGGCCGCTGGCCGGCGTTCAACTGCCGGACTCGCCGGCTGACCACGTTGATCAGCACCGGGATGTTGTTGATTCGTTCTCTGGCCTGTTGCAGCAGCGTCGTATTCAAAATCCAAGCCCCCCATGAGAGATATGGTCAAAAATGAACGGGGCACTATAGGTGCCCCGTTCATTCATGTCAAACGTGTTTCTGGAGGCCCTTTAGTAGCCCATTCCGCCCATGTCCGGGCCTCCGCCAGGAGGGCCGGCGGGCGGCTTTTCCTCTTCCGGAAGTTCCGTCACCATGCACTCCGTGGTCAGGAGTAGAGCTGCAATGCTGGCCGCGTTCTGCAGTGCCGTGCGGGTCACCTTGGTCGGGTCGATAATCCCGGATTTGACCATGTCGACGTACCCACCATTCGCGACGTTATAGCCGTTCGAGCCACGCAGTTTTCTCACTTCCTGGACCACGATGGAGCCCTCGCCTCCGCCATTCGACACGAGCTGCCGCAGCGGGGCCTCACAAGCGCGATGCACAATCTGGGAGCCAATCTCCGCATCGCCTTCGAGTTCGAGCTTCCCGATTGCCGTCTGACACCGGATCAAGGCAACGCCACCACCGGCGACAATGCCTTCCTCGACCGCGGCGCGCGTCGCGTGCAACGCGTCTTCCACGCGGGCCTTTTTCTCCTTCATTTCGGTCTCGGTCGCGGCACCGACGTTGATCACCGCAACGCCGCCGGCGAGCTTGGCCAGCCGCTCCTGCAGCTTTTCGCGATCGTAGTCGGAGGTCGTCTCTTCGATCTGGCGGCGAATCAGGTCAATCCGGCCACGGATATCGCTGGTCTTGCCGGCGCCCTCGACAATCGTGGTCTCATCCTTCGTGATCACGATGCGCTTGGCGCTTCCGAGGTCGCTGGTCTGCACGTTCTCGAGCTTGATGCCGAGATCTTCCGTGATAAACCGGGCGGCAGTCAGAACGCCGATGTCTTCCAGCATCGCTTTCCGACGGTCGCCGAATCCCGGCGCCTTGACGGCACAAACCTGCAGGGTGCCGCGGAGGCGGTTCACCACCAGCGTCGCCAGCGCTTCACCCTCGACATCTTCCGCGATGATGAGAAGCGGGCGTCCTGCCTTGGCCACGTTCTGGAGCAGTGTCAGTAAATCCTGCAGGTTCGAAACCTTCTTTTCGAACAACAGAATATAGGGATTCTCCAGGATGCATTCCATGCTGTCGGTGTTGGTCACAAAGTACGGCGAGAGGTACCCCTTGTCGAAGTGCATGCCCTCGACCACGTCGAGCGTGGTTTCAATGCCCTTGGCTTCTTCCACGGTGATTGTTCCGTCCTTGCCGACCTTTTCCATCGCATTCGCGATGGTGTCGCCGATGTCCTCGTCGCCGTTGGCCGAAATCGAAGCAACCTGCGAGATCTCGTCCCGGTTCTTGATGCCCTTGCTCAACCTGGCGAGCGCCAGGAGGGAGGCGTCAACTGCGGCATCGATTCCGCGCTTCAAGTCCATCGGGTTCGCACCAGCGGTCACGTTCCTCAGGCCCTGGCGATAAATCGCCTCGGCCAACACCGTCGCGGTCGTGGTTCCGTCCCCGGCCACGTCGCTCGTCTTGCTCGCGACTTCGCGCACCATCTGGGCACCCATGTTCTCGAATGGGTTTTCCAGTTCGATTTCCTTGGCGACGGTTACGCCGTCCTTGGTAACCGTGGGTGAGCCGAACTTTTTGTCCAGCACGACGTTCCGGCCGCGCGGGCCAAGGGTAACCTTCACCGCGCTGCTCAGTTTCTCGACTCCGGCCAGAACCAGTTGCCGGGCTTCGGAATCAAATTTCAGCTGTTTAGCTGCCATTGCGTTCTTCTCCTTCTATCTTGTGAAAACAGGGTGTCGAAATCCCGGGCCCGTCAGCTGACGATGCCCAGGATGTCTTCCTCCCGCGTGATTTGATACTCTTTACCGTTAAGCTTGATTTCCGTGCCCCCGTACTTGGGCATCAGGACGGTGTCGCCCTTCTTCACGTTGAACGGAACCTTCTTTCCTTCGTCATCCAATTTCCCGGTACCCAGCGCCACGACCTTGCCCTGCTGGGGCTTTTCCTTGGCGCTGTCCGGGATGATGATCCCGCCCTTGACCTGCTCGTCCTCGTCCAGAGGCTCGACAAGTACACGATCAGCGAGTGGTTGAATCTTCATACTCTTCTCTTCTCCTTCTAGTTACCAGTTGTGGGTTATCCACCCGAACGTACGGCAGTCGTCGGGCGCAGGAACGCCCCTACCGCTGCCCCTTACATCATCGTCAACGCCCCGCGCGGCTACTTCTTCTCCTCGTCGACCATTTCGAAGTCCGCATCAATGACGTCGTCGCCGCTCGGCGATGCGTCGGACGCCGCCCCGGCATCTCCTCCGGGGGCCTCCCCGCCTGGGGGCGGCCCGCCTGCCTGCTGCTGGCCCTCGGCCGACGCCTGCGCATACAGGTCGGCTGAAATCGGCTGCAACGCCGCGTTCAGCAATTCCATGGAAGACTTCATCGCCTCGGTGTCGTCCGACTTGATCGCTTCCTTCAGCGACTCAATGGCGGACTCCACCGGCTTCTTCTTGTCGTCGGAAATCTTGTCGGCGTTGTCGGACAACATCTTCTCGGCCCCGTAGGCCAGGGTGTCCGCCTGGTTCCTGGTCTCCGCCGCGTCTCGCTTTTGCTCGTCGTCGGCGGCATGCTGTTCCGCCTCCTTGACCATCGAGTCTATGTCGGTATCCGTCAGTCCGCTGGACGCAGTGATGGTAATCTTCTGTTCCTTGCCTGTGCCCAGGTCCTTCGCGCTGACGTTGAGAATCCCATTGGCGTCGATGTCGAACGTGACCTCGATCTGCGGCATTCCGCGCGGCGCCGGCGGAATGCCGTCGAGTGCGAACCTCCCGATCGTCTTGTTGTCCGAAGACATCTTCCGTTCGCCCTGAAGGACATGAATATCCACCTGCGGCTGGTTGTCCGCCGCCGTGCTGAAAATTTCGCTCTTTCGCGTGGGAATCGTGGTATTCCGCTCGATCAACGGCGTTGAAATGCTGCCCAGGGTCTCGATACCGAGGGTCAGTGGCGTCACGTCGAGAAGGAGAACGTCCTTCACGTCGCCCTTCAGCACGCCTCCCTGAATCGCCGCGCCGACTGCAACGACCTCGTCAGGATTCACACCCTTGTGGGGATCCTTGCCGAGGGCCTTCTGCACCGCCTCCTGCACCCTGGGCATCCTCGTCGAGCCGCCCACCAGGATCACCTCGTCGATCTCGGTATTGCTGAGGCCCGCATCCTTCAGCGCGGAATGAACCGGCCCCATGGAACGCTCCACCAAACCGTCCACCAACTGCTCAAGCTTGGCCCGCGTGAGGCTAATGTTCATGTGTTTCGGCCCGGACGCATCCGCCGTGATGAACGGCAGATTGATATCGGTGGACTGCGAAGAGGAGAGCTCGCACTTGGCCTTCTCCGCCGCTTCC
>CAZTAB010000014.1:0-3118 GCA_964611475.1 uncultured Verrucomicrobiota bacterium
GCTTTTCGAGATACGGAATCCGAGGACAATCGCAGAAAGAGAGCGCAACCCGTTATTCTTGATGCCCAGCTCATCGGTGAGCGGCTCTAAATCCATGAACCCGGCGGCCTTGAAGGGCATGATCTCATTGAGTTGCCGAACGTCGAACCCCATGGCCACACCCACCTTGAGAATGTCCTCGCGCTCGAGCAGTTGGAAAAGACGCTTGGGACTCTTCAACTTCCCGAGCTGGAAAATATAGACCCGCTCTTCCCCACACAGCTGCACCAGCGAGGGGAGGAAATTCTGCCCTTTTTTAAATGAAGGCCGCGACTCCGTATCAAATCCAAGCACCTTCTCGCGGCGAAGAGCTTTCAGCGCATCGGAGAGGCTCTCCTCGTCGGTGACAAACGTTACCGGTCCACGGTACCGATGCAGCTCGAGATGATTGATTTCATCCTTGGTAATCGCAGTCCGAAACGGGCTTTTGATCGATTCTTTGGGCGATTTCGACGTCTCAGGTTCCATGAAATTCTCGAACAAGCCAGTTCACTCTGCCCGCATCCGGCGGGAAGATCGAGAACGCGTATGATAGGTAGACGCGACCACAAGGCGAGAAAATCCTATCGCGGACGGACGATTCGTCCCATTTCGGACAAATTACCCCGAAAAATAGCGCTGACGGATTGGATTGGAAGGATTTTCGAATGCTGCGAATCTGTCTGCGGGACCGGCGGTCTGGATGCCCTTGTCCGTCTCTCCCCAACCCGCAACCTCCCGCGCCAGAGCGACGAACACGCTGCAGGGCTCGGGGCAGGGAATACCCCCTGTCCCGCTGGTCTTCAGCCAAACCGGCGACCGGACACACGTCGAGCACAAGGCAACGGCACAGCGATCGATCCGGTCCCGGCACAGCGTGCCGGCCGGTTCGTAACGGCCCGATTGCCGACTCAAAGCCTCATGCGGCGGGGTAATACGGAGCGAGCCCGCCCGCCGGTGGGTGGAATGTAAAATTGCTCCGGGGTAAATCATCTCGATGCGCTCGGCAGCTTCACCCATGGACCCGCATTGCACACGCCATCCCGGGCGCAAAGACCGGGCACCCGAAAGCGGGCGATAGATGCCCTCCTCCGTGTGCCGGATCCATCGGCGAAATGCCATCCGATCCGATGGGGCGGACTGGCGAGGCTCCGAACCAGGCCCCTCGATCACCACCCCGTTCCCGAAACGGGAAAGTTTCAATTCGCCCAAGGCGCATCTGCCGACCGATAAAATGCGCTCCAGCTCGCGCTCCTCCCGCGAATCCCCCGGAGAGGGATCGCCAGCAGCAGGGAGGTCCGGACAGGCTTCAAGGGCAAGCAGATGGATGACCCGGGACAGCTTTTCATGCGTCCCGACGGCACCGGCAAAACGCAGCCCCCTGCCCTCGCGGCGGTTCTCTCCACCAGCCAGGTCCAAGTCGCGCGGAATGGTCTCTGCAACATGCCAGCCGTCCGCGACAAACAGCGGGACCACAATGATCTCGTCAGCTTTGACAAGGGTCCAGATCTCATCCAGTCCCGGTTTCTGGTCCAGAAACGCGGTTGTGACCTCTGCGAACCCCCCGATTTCGCGGACACGATCGGCCTGACGGTAGATGTTTTTTTCCGAGTTCGAATGTCGCGACGTCCCATGGCCAAGCACGACGAGCGCTTCGGCGCCAGACGCCCCTGCCTGGAGGGCCCGCTGGACAATCACATCGGCGAGAGATCTGTGAGTGCCCACCGGCTGCGTGTACCAGATCGTCTTGCCGTGGTTTTCGTGCCGCCCGGGTCCGGGAATGCCCAGCTCGCGGGGAACGACCTCTTCCGTGAAATAGCCGCCCGACATGAAAACAGGGACAGCGAGGACGCGGTTCGCATGAAACAGCTCGAGGGCCCGGCAGATGGCCGGCTCCTCCTTCCAGAAGCCGACCCTCACCTCGGCGAATGCTCCGGATGAGCGGATCCTGTCGGCGTGCGAGTGAATCGCCGCGCTGGAATCCGCATTGAAGTGCGATCCGTGGCCGAGCAGGAGCAGCCCGGGTCTGGATGAGCCAATCATCAGGGTATTTTAAACAAATTCCCCAGAGAAGGTAACGAAGATCGCAGAGGGAAACGGTGAGCCGGGTTTCCCATTCAGGAACCCGGGATCAATGCAACCGGAGAAAACCGCCACATCACGCGAACCACCTTTGCGAACGTGATCGAGCCGGGCAATCCGTTTGATTTCGTCGGGCGACAGGCCAACAACCGCTTTTCCTCCCATGAGGCCGATGGTAGCCGAAAGCACAGGGTCAGCCTGCCGGTGACGATGACTCACAGGACCCTGGACGTTGCCCAGGGCCCCGGCTGGACTTCAGCCGAAAAGTGTTGCACCCCGCACGGGGAACAATGTAGGTGACGTGGCTGGAAATGGTTCAAATTCCCTCAGCCGTCGCAGGTCGCGTAATCTATGTCGCTCTGGTTGCGGTGGTCATTCTGTTCTTCATCGGGCTGTCGGCAAAAATCCGGTACTCTCGCAGCATTGAAATCCTGATTCTTGATGCGTCGCAACGGGAATCCGTGCATCCCCGGCTCCTGGCAGCGGTCATCTGGAAGGAGAGCAGATTCCAGCCCAATGCAATGGGCGAAGCGGGAGAGGTCGGGCTGATGCAGGTCACGAGCGGTGCGGCGGAGGATTGGGCCCAAGCCATGGGCCGGGATCCGATTCCGATGGAAGCCCTGTCCCATCCGGGAACCAATATCACGGTGGGGGCCTGGTACCTGGCTCGCGCAATCCGGCACTGGAAGGACGAACAGTGCCAGGATCCGCTCCCATTCGCCCTTGCGGAATACAATGCAGGGCGAAGCACGGTCAGCGGCTGGGTTGAGAACGGCGGGAAAAAGAAGGACGACTTCCTGCAGGCGATCACGTTTCCGGGGACCCGGCAATACGTGGAGGAAATTCTCCACAGATTCAGAAAGGGAACGTCATGAAGAAATATAAATCGGCCGATCAGATCACCGTGGGCGTCATTGGGTATGGCGGTGCGCGTGCATACAGCATGGGCAGGGTACATATCGAGTCGGCCCGCGATGCGGGCATGCGACCGGTGGCCATCGCCGAGATCGACCCAAAG
>CAZTAB010000015.1:0-3733 GCA_964611475.1 uncultured Verrucomicrobiota bacterium
CTCTTGTCCCGGGGTCTTTTGGGGGGGGGGGGGGCGTCTTCTCCCTCTTGGGGCCGGTTTGGGGGGGGGTACCCGAAGGAAAACGGGGCACTGCTGATCGTTCTATGGTGCGCGATCCTGTTCCATGCCCGGATGGGCGGAATGATTCGCGAGCGGGGAATGGCGGCGGGGACCGTGCTTGGGGTCATTGTGGTGGTGACTGCCTGGCTGGGCGTCAACCTGCTCAGCGTCGGATTGCACTCCTACGGATTCACCTCGGGCCTCGCGGCCGGGTATTACGCTTCGATCGTTTTCGAAATTCTGTTCGTGGCCGTGATGCTTTTCCTCACGCGCGGATCCGCCGGGGGAGGCATGGATCGCTCGAAACCTGAGCTTCCATCCTGATTCGAAGGGGAACAAGAACAAACCCCGGTGCGCCCGATATCTCCCCTGCGTGGCCCTTGTCGGCAGGCTCATGTAGTGAGCCCTGTAATCATTGGCTTCCGGCGTCGGGCTTCTAGGGGCGAAACATGAAGTTCTGGGCGGCGGTGGTCCATTGCCAATCCCCGTCCTCGTCCGGGCTCTTCTACCAGATCATGACTCCTGCCCTTTCCATCTTCTGGATTTCTTCCTCGGTCAATGCGGCCTCCTCGAGACTCACGTCCATGCGGTCACGCATGAACTGGGTCCGCACCTGGGCAATCTGCTGGCGTCGGAAGTCCTCGCTTTCCTTGTAGGCGGAGGTGTAGTAATTTCTGGTCTTCTGCCGCCGTGCCTCGCGAGCGGTCTCCAGATCGTGATGGGTCTGGATCAACTGGTCACCCAGCCAGAATCCCGGTTCCGCTCCGGGGCCGGGTTTCGGTGTTGCGTGCTTGGTTCGCGGCGTCTCCTCCGTAACCGGTATTGCCGGTTCCTTCTGAATGGACTCGCGGCCCGAGAGGGAAAAGATCAAAAGGCCCGAGAGGAGGGTTGCTCCGATGCCTCCCTTGGCAAAAGACCAGAAGAGGCCGCCGGTCGACGATGTGGCTTTTTTCGCCCGCATATTCATGCTCCCGGCCCCTCGGACCAGCCCACGATCTCAACCTGATTCTCCATGGAAGGATAGTGGGGCGGGGCGGCCTCGCCGAACCGGGTGTCCCACCAGTAGTCCTTGCTGAAGCCGGAAACCATTCCCGTGGAGCCGCTGGTTCCAACCGCACCGCGTACCTGCTGCACGACGCTGCCGTAGATCTTCAGGTTGCCCGATACCGGCCGGGAGCTGTAATTGATGACACCGAATTTGCCGTCGTTCTGGGGGGAACTGGTTCCCGTCGCCATGATGGCGGCGTGGACGTCCAGGTTGTCCGGAGCGTGCGAGCTGATCCAGACATCGTCCCTGGAAACCAGGCCCAGTTTGTCGTCGGACGGTCCCAACTGGGCCTGTTGGCTGGGCGGGAGGTGGTCGTCGGATGGGTCGTTAGCATAGTACAAGTGGTCGTAGATGTAGATGTCGTTTTCGGCCAGGATCGTCATCTTCCCGTCCAGGGTTCCCCCCTGCATGAGGACATAGCCGCCTTGCGAGGAGTGGTTAGCCCCCGGCACGTTGCCCACGTATACGAGCTGATCGGAGCTGATCGGAACAATTTCATCCACCAGCCCCTCGTGGGCGTTGTTGATGATGATGTTCCCGCCGTCGATTTCGATTTTGGTGAGGCCCTCCAGGTAGTACCCGTCGGGGTTTGATGGGTTTTGGGCCAGTGCCTTGAGCTCATTCCATGGCACGTGGGCCATGGAGCCCTGCTCCCTGTTTATTTTGAAACCCGCGTTGAATTCGACACCCGTGCGAGTGGCGGCGTAGGGATTCTTTTCCAGGGTGAGGCTGCTGCTTCCTCCCGCCACTTCCAGGAGCTCGTATTCGGCTTCGAGGGAGGTCAGCGGGCCGTTAAAGATGGGACCGTTGCCGTCGATCGTCCTGATATGGACGCGGTCGTCGGTGTGCACGTGGCCTTCCAGCACGTCGCCGGGGCAGAAATATGTGGCGCCGTTGATTTCGCTCCACCAGCCGAACTTCGCGAAGGTTGGAACAGAAACCTTATCGATGTTTACCACGCGGCTTACGCTGTTGACCGTGCCGGTGGAGGAGATGGAAAAGGACCGGAAGCCCGTCTTTGTTATCAGGTAGCTGTAGGTGCCGTAACCCAGGTTGCCTGTCCCGGCTTCGGTCTGGGTGAACAGGTACGCGTCGTGGTCCACGATGTACTGCGCCGCCCGTTCCACGCCTGCTTCCGCGATATGGAGCGCCTGCTCCATGGCGTATTGTCTCTCGGTCATCCGCACAACGTTCATGGTATACGAGAGTGCTCCGCTGGTTAGAATCCCGCCGATCAGCACGAACCCCATGACCATGAGCAGTGCCGATCCTTCCCTGGATGAGTGAATTTTCATGAGTGCATCATGATTCCTGCGCCCCGCACAGGAGTCGATCCCCTTGTTTGTTTTCGTCTTGAAATCAATTCCGGAAGCGGACGAACGTGCTCATCGTCGCCTCCGCCTGCCGGCGTCCGCCGTTTTCCAATGCTGTGATTTCGATCCGGCATCCGTTGTTCATGAATGTTGCGCTCGATGTGGCCACGTTGTCGCAGAAGACAACCCCGCCCTGGTTGCTGATGATGCCGGTGGATGGGTTGTATTCCACAAATTCGTTGCTGTTGGTGCCGAAGAAATAGAGCTGCCAGGCACCCTTGTCCCCGGTATTCAGGGAGGCCTCGCTGATGTCCGCCTCGCGCACGCCCGCGTTGGTAGATCCGCCCCCGTAGACGATTTGGGTCAGCGCATTGCTCACCTTGGAGGAAGCAGTCAGGTGTCGCGTGGCGGAAAGCCATGTGTTCTGCAGGATGAAGAATCCACTGAGGCTCCCCGCGACGACCGCCAGGAGCACCGTCCCGGCAATGCTGAACTCCGTGAGGGTGAACCCGGCTCTCGGATCGGTTGTTTTTAGGGCCAGGGTCTTCATCAGTTCATTGAGTTGGAAACGGTGGTGACAAGCTGGAGATTGCAGGTGAAGGAGGAATCCTTGCTTCTGGCCCAGGACACCTGTACTGCCAGATCCTTGATGTTGGTGTTCATGCCCGATACAGCCACGGTGTAGGCCGTTTCGAATGTCGTTCGGCCCTTGATGATGTTGGTGTGGCTGTGTGACCCGGAATCCAGGTTTTTGAAGCCCGAAGCCCGGATCACCTCCATATGTTCCCGGGCAGTATGAAGTGCGAATTGTCGGTTTTTCGTTTCCTTGACCCAACCTATGGCAGTGCACATGGCCACGATCCCCGAACTGAGGCCCAGTCCGATGATGGCGAGGGCAATCATGACCTCCGTGAGAGCGAAAGCTTCTTGCGAGGATCTCATTATTCTTAAATTGCGCATCGATTGTCCTGAATTGCTGTTTCGATATCAGCGATCGAGCACGAGGTGTGCCATTCATGTCGAAAAGTGTCTTTCAAAATGGAACTCACTGTGGAAATTGGTGGATCAGGTCGGGCGGAATCGAAAATCATGAATATATTGTCAAGTAATATGTTGAGTATTCGTGGAATTGTTCATTAATTGCTAAAAACTATAGGCGAATGGGATACGCCAAGATTCCGAGAGAATATCTAGCGAAGAGGGGGGATTTTCTCAATTTATCCAATCTAGAGGCATCGGGAAGGAGTTCGGGGTGGGTGCCTGGGGCTTGGAGAAGCCTCCAACCCGGTGGACAGTCAAGAGGTCAACGGCG
>CAZTAB010000016.1:0-6198 GCA_964611475.1 uncultured Verrucomicrobiota bacterium
CGCATCCGGTCGGCATGGAGAAAGCGAACAGGAGCAGGAGGATATGAAAGCCAAGATACGAGACGGGAGCATTGACGGCAAGAGCGCCTGCCCGTTGGGTTCTGGTTGCACGGGGGGAGAGCTTCCGGTCTGCGGGCATGCCGTTTCTGCTGGGCTAGTACCAAAGAAGATTGGCCGGGAAGAGTTGTGCCTCGACTCGCATCAGCGGGATGGGGCGCTCACAGCGCTTAACTAGTGTGAGAAGTTTGCCCAGGGATGGGAGGTGTTCCCGACTGCGGAAAGAAAACCGGAGGCACTGACGATCGGTCCGGCAGTATCGCTGGAGTCCAAGTCGTAGTTCGTTCCATACCCGCCACAACTGTTCTGCAGGATCAGGTTGTTTTGGCTGGCGTGTGTCCGAATGCCCCATATGTACCCTGTGCCTGTACCTGTACCTGTGGCACCCCATACACTGTTCCTTTCTATCCGGTTTCCGCCAGTATTTGTGGCGAAAAACCCCGCATTGCCGGCATTCCTGCTGATTGTATTTCCCTGAATTCTGTTCCCGGTGCATTGGCCCTGGTAGCCAGAAAGGAAGATTCCATCATCTCCATTTCTGCTGATGTTGCAATCGGTGAGGATGTTTTCGCTGCATTGGCCCAGAAAGCCACTAAGGTTGACGCCATCCCCTTTGTTCCCGTTGACCGTGCGGTCCGAAAAAATATTTCCATTGCACTCCCCGAGGCGGCTGGAAGAAGCGATCCCGTCGCTCCCGTTTCCGGTGATGATGCAGTCGGTTATCGTGTTCTCATTGCACTGGCCGGAATAGCCGTAAATGTATATGCCGTTGGATTCATTGTCGCTGATGATGAGGCCGGTTAATGCATTACCATTGCATTGGCCGGAGTGGTTGCCATAAAGAACAACGCCAGCGCCGGTGTTTCCGGAAATCACCAAGTCCTCAATCCGGCTGTTGTTCATATAGCTGCATGATAATCCACTATAGAAGCCGCTGGTTTTTCCTTCATTGACCCGAACCCTTTCGATCGCCGCATTGGTTGATCCATCCACCTGGATGCCCTTGTGCCCGCCATCCCGGTGAGAGTGAAGCCCATCAGGTCCACGGTGACGTCGCTGGATTTGATGACAATACCGTTGGTTGTGGAGCTGAGATTCCCGGTGACGTAGTAGGAGCCGGCGCTGCTGATCGTATAGGGCAGGCTGGATATGGGGGTGCGGGGTTCCAGCTGCGCTAGGGTCTTCATGGTCTCACCCGGTGAACCGGGTGGAGTCAGGGGCCCCTGGCCCATTACATCTGCTGCAGTGAACATCCACAGGATCACTACCGCTCTAGCCAAAATGAGGTTCAGATTTTTCATGGCTTCATTCTCCACATCTATTCTGGGGGGGCTTGCGAGGGCTTGGGAAGGGGAAACGGGAGATCCGTTCGCGCAGCGGTAGAACTGCTCGTTCTCGGTCCGTTTGAGTGGTTGGCTCTGGCTTCAGGTTCCCCGGGCCGGTCCCGGCTGATCCTCTCCTCACTCACCTCTGGGTGAAGTCCAACACGAACGATTCGGCCCGTCAGCCGACATCCTGATGGCAATGCGGCCGTCCCGCCTCTTGTCTTGATTTGTAATGATATGCCCGGCGGGACGTTTGTTTGCAATTCGGTGTGCACGCTGAATCAGTTTGGGTCCTTGAATACTTTGCCGAGACCCTCGAGTTTCTTGTGAAGGTCTGCAGGTAAGGGCCCGGAGCGGGAGCACCCGACATTGGCCTCCATCTCGCCTTCGTTGGAAGCGCCGGTAAGTACGCAGTCAAAATCCTGATCGGCCAGTATAAAGCGCAGCCCCAATTCAGCCAGTGACAATCCCGACTCCTCCTGGATCCGGTAAAGCTGGATGAACCGCTCGTGGGTATCCGAATCCATCCATTGTGGCCGTGCCTCCAGCCACTCCGCTTTCGGCACGGACAGGCGCCCCTGCTGGAACGGTGTCCCCAGGACAACCCCGACCCCCAGTTCCTTGGCAATCGGCAGGAGATGCTCACAGGCGTTGCGCCAGATCAGGCTGTACTGAAAGGCCACGAGGACAACGTCGATACTGATGTTGCTCTCGCGAAGAACCTTTGCGAGGAGGTGGGCGTTGTTGCCTGAGATGCCGAAGTGACGCGTCAACCCCTGGGATTTTGCCCAGTCCAAAAACTCCACCACCGGTGCCCCAGAAAAATCATAGGAGCGCGACGGATCGATTAAGCGGGTTGATCTGGGGATGGGCTGGTCTTCCCAGAACACTGCCCAATCGGCCTCATGGATATAGAGGATATCGACGCTGTCGCGCCGCAGATTCTGCAGGGTCTTTTCGAACTGTAGTTTGAATGCATCCACATCCCGATGCGGACCGGTCTCCCAGTCCCACCTCCCGCATTTGGTTCCGAGTACGTATGTTTCCCCTCGACCGTCGAGAGCTTCACCGAGGACCTCCTGTGAATCCCCGTAAAAGGGGGCTGTGTCGATGTAATTGATGCCGAGTTCGAGGGCGCGTTGGGCCGCCCGGATTCCCTGGTCACGCTCATTGCGGCCGGCGCGGATGAAACAACTTCCGAAACCGACCTCGGAAATTTCGATACCAGTTTGTCCCAAGGTGCGTTTTCTGATGGGGGACATACGTTTCCTTCTTGTTTTAAACCGCCGATGTTTTACACCAGAATGCAGGGTTTAATGGTCTGGGGGATTAAGATTTTTTGGGGTGAAGATCCCTGGCGAATCCCTGCTTGATGAACTCGAGGCTGGAAGCGGCACACTGGCGCGGGGTCTTGTCACCCGTGGGACCGTTTTGCTCGACCGTGATCCATCCGCTATATACCCTTTCCTGCAGGATGCTGAAGACCGTTTCGTAATCACAGAGCCCGGCGCCCACCTCGGTTCGCAGGTCATGCTCCTCGCTCCAATCCTTGAACTCGAGAAAATCGATGCGCTCCCAGTGTCGGTCCAGGTAGATTGCGGCTCGTTGTCCGACCGGATGCCCAACGAAGTCTTTCGTGGCATGGCCAACATCCAGGAAGCCAAAGAATTTTGTCGGGTCGGTGGCGGACATGAGCGCCTCCATTTGCTCGATCGTCTCGCCGATATCGCCGGTGTGGTTGTGGAATCCGGCGCGAACTTCATAGTCGAGCGCTACCGCACCTATTTCATTCAGGACCCCGGCGACCTCATCGATGTCGGCTGTATTGTTGGCCAGCCCGCCGAGGGCAACCAGATGTCTGGCGCCGAGCCGCTGCATAATGCTGCAGACGTGGCGCAGGCGTTTGGCGTCCCGGTCGACCCTGTAATCCACGCTGACCAGCGACAGGTCTCGGTTTGTCAACTGGCTCTCGAAGTTTGTCCTCTCCAGCAGTTCAACCAGCTGGTTGTCAAACAGTGCCACTCCCTGATATCCCGCGGCCTGGACGTCATCCAGCCAGTCCAGCCATTTATTGTTGTCGAGGATGTTGCCCCACATCAGGGACATACAGGCCAGTTTAATGTCCGGATTGGCATTCATGGTGCTGATCTGGATGTAATCGTGAGATGTGCACAAACAAGCGTGAACTTCTTATACGGATTCCTGTTTAAAAGTAAAGGGAGGCTGGTTTCCGGGGAAGTTGCCAGACGGGTTAAATTGAGGAGATCCAGTCCATGTGGCCGAAGGATGTCAACTCGCAGGTCCCAATGGTTGCCCTAATGGTTTGATATAAAGGTGGTTGTGTGATTCTCTGCCCGGGTTGGCAGTCAGCCCTTCTGCGAACTGCGCTGTCGCCCACCTGTGGCGAAAAGGGGCTGTCCGAGTCATCCTGAAGAGGCCCGTGGGAATGTCGGAAGAGCGAGGCCTTCCCGAAAACCTGGACAGGATGTATCCCGTGTTCCCGCGCCAAGAGGGACTCAAGTGATTGCAATCGGCCTGATTCATGCGTACTTCTCAGGCGGGGGATGACTGGGGAAATGTTCCCTGGAGACGGGCGGACCTGATGCCGAAGATTATTCTTGAGAAAATAGATGTACCATTCCACGCGCTCCCGGATGCGTTGGACGGATATCAGATTCTACTCATCACTGATGTCCACGCCGGATTGATTTTTCGGCTCAAGGCCCGGGCGGCGAATGAGATCATAGGGAATCTTGATCCAGACCTGATTGTCTGTGCCGGTGACACCGTCAACTGCCCGATGGGGTGGCCGCTCGCTGTGTCGTGGCTTACCTCCCTGCCGTCTGGTGTGCCCCGGTACGCGGTTCCCGGGAACTGGGATTATGGTTGGGGCGGCACGCCGGAACTTTTTGACGAACAAATGCTCAATGCCGGAATGACTCCTCTCCGAAACAGTTCGGTGACCTTGAAAGAGCGCGGGTGTCTGATCCGGGTCGTTGGGTTGGACGATATTATGCTTGGCACCTTCGATCCGGACCGTGGGTTTAGCGGCCAGGAGGGGGATTTTACCTTGGCTGTGTGCCATAATCCGGACGTGATTCTCCATGTCGACGAATCTCTTTTCGACCTTTTGTTGTCAGGTCACACGCACGGCGGGCAAGTGCGAATTCCTGGCGTGGGGCCTGTTTTCACGTCCACGCATATCGGAACGCCATATGCGTCTGGATTGTTCGAGCTGCGGGATAGCCGGTTCCTCTACGTGTCCCGTGGGCTGGGGCAGGGAATTTTCCCCTGGCGCGTTTTCTGTCCGGCAGAGTTGACGCTTTTGACATTGCAGAAAGTGGCGAAAACAAGCATGGAGATTTTATGATTAATTCATGCATGGGACTCTTCCCTTCATGACTCAGGATAATATGGACGCGCAGAGGGCGAGGTGTGTCAAGGTGAGGATGACGCCCGTGGTGATGGTTTTCATTCTCGCGAATGTAGGGATCTGGGGCCTCGAGGCGTATGGTGTCTTTTCCCCGAGTCAGGTTTTTGCATTGCATCCGGCCGATTTCATGCAGGGGCACGCCTGGCAGTTGTTTACCTACATGTTCCTCCACGGCGGTGTTCTTCACCTCGCTCTGAACATGCTTGTGCTTTTCATGATGGGCCCTGAAACGGAGCGGGAAATGGGTCGACGACAGTTCATCATCATGTATCTCCTCAGCGGCGTGCTTGCGGGACTCGGCTGGATCATTATCAGCGGCGGGGATTCGGGTACGTATTGCGTCGGCGCGTCCGGAGCCCTTTTTGGAGTGATCGGAGCGTTCGCTGCGCTATCCCCGCAGCGCGAGATCACGCTGCTTCTCTTGTTTTTGTTCGAAGTGCCGATGAAGGCCCGAACCCTGGCGCTGGCACTCGGCGGACTGGAAATCCTGTTTCTTGTTTATGAACCCTTCGGGGGCGGGGTTGCAAATGCTGCGCATCTCGGAGGCGGCGTTGCGGGCTATGTATACGTTTCCCTGATGATTCGGCTCAATCCGGGCGCCACTACCCCCGCGGGTGCCATTGCTTGCCGCCGCCGCCGGTTGGGTTCTCGAGCTGGAGAGTCGGAGGAGTTGGACCGGATCCTTGAAAAAATGGAAAAGGATGGCCTGAAGAGCCTGAGCCCGGATGAACGCGATGTTCTTCGAAAAGGGCGGGGCAGGGGATTAAATTAAAATAGTGGGCTGTCACGGGCGCATGCGCCGTGCACTGTTTACGGATGGATGTTTTCTTCAGGCAAATCCTGGATTTGCTCCACGACTTCCAGTGCGCCCTGGGCTGCCCGCATTTGGGCTTCGCGCTTGTTGGACCCGATGCCGGTTCCCAGGACCTGGTCCTGCAATCTAACTTCGACGGTGTAGCACCGCTTGTGTGACGGGCCTTCCTCGCTGATGACCCGGTATCGCGGGGTGGTTTTCCATCGCCCCTGGGCCAATTCCTGGAGTTGGCCCTTCGGGTTGTCCCCATCCTGGATCATTTCGACTTCCTGGATATAGGGGATCATGAGCTTCCGGAAGATCTTTTCCACCGCCTTGGTGTTCCCGTCCTCATATGCTGCACCGATCACTGCTTCCATTGCGTCGGTTAGGTTGGAGGGCCGGTCGTGTCCCCCCGATCGTGCCTCACCGCGGCCAAGCAGCAGATAATCTCCCAAGTTGCACCGCTGCGCTATGTCCGCCAGCGGTTTGCCGCTAGTGATGCGGCTCCTCATCTTGGTTAGATCGCCCTCTCGCATGGAGGGGAACTTCTAATACAAATAGGCGGCGGACACGAAACCGAGGGCGGC
>CAZTAB010000017.1:0-1828 GCA_964611475.1 uncultured Verrucomicrobiota bacterium
TCACCCGGTTCAAGGGCCTGGGCGAGATTTCCCCGAACGAATTCAAGCCGCTGATCGACGAAAACAGGCGGTTGACCAAAGTGGATGGCCAAACCCAGCACCACATTCCGGACATCCTCCAGTTCTACATGGGCCGTAACACCCCGGCGAGGCGCGAGTACATCATGAGCCACCTCGTGGTGGAGGAGGCGCTTTGAGCGACCAGGCGGAGTTCAAGCTCCAGGGGGACAACGGCGGCGTGGGAAACGATTCCGTGGAGGCCGCCGTGGAGGAGATGGGCGAGGGCCAGGCGGTGTTGCGCGGACGGGCGGAGGGACCACTTAAGACGCTGATAGACGGGAATTTCCTGCAATACGCGTCCTATGTCATCCGGGATCGTGCGATCCCGGACCTCGACGACGGTCTCAAGCCGGTGCAGCGCCGGATTTTCTATTCCCTTCACGAAAACGACGACGGGAAATTCATCAAGGTCGCGAATATCGCCGGGTATTGCATGCAGTACCATCCGCACGGGAATGTGTCGATTGAAGATGCGCTGACCACCCTGGCCAACAAGGGTCATCTGATAGAAGGGCAGGGCAATTTTGGAAATATTTACACCGGCGATCCGGCCGCGGCCTCCCGATATATTGAATGCCGGCTCACGGATTTGGCGCGTACGCAGTTGTTCAACCCGAAACTAACCCGGTTTGTGCGGAGCTATGACGGGCGTCGCAAGGAGCCGGTCAGCTTGCCGTCAAAGTTGCCGCTGTTGTTGATGATGGGAGCCGAGGGGATTGCCGTGGGGCTGTCCACGCGCATCATGCCCCACAATTTCGGCGAACTGCTCCTGGCGCAGATTGCCATCCTGCAGAAAAAGAAGTTCGAACTGCATCCCGACTTCCGCCAGGGCGGTTTGATGGACGTGTCGGAGTACGACGACGGAAACGGAAAGCTGAAAATTCGTGCGGTGATCGAGCGGTCCGGAAAGCGCGAGGCGGTCATCATTCGTGAGATCCCGTTTTCGACCACCACGGATTCGCTCATCAATTCGATCGAGGATGCGGCCCGGAAGAAGAAGGTGAAAATCAAATCGATCAACGACTTCACGGCGGAGAAAGTGGAGATTGAGGTGCAGCTTGTGCCCGGCGAAGACGCAGAAAAAACGATCCAGGCGCTGTACGCATTTACAAACTGCGAAGTTTCCGTAAGCTGTCGCACCGTCGTGATTCATGGTGGCCGTCCGATGGAGATGGACGTGAAGTCGATTCTCCAGCACAACACCCGGCGTCTGGTTCAACTCCTGCGGAAGGAGTTGCAGAACGAGCAGAAGCGGCTTGAGGACGAGCTTCACCTCAAGACGCTGGCTCAGCTCTTTGTCGAGCATCGGATCTATAAGCGGATCGAGGAGTGCGAGACCTATCCGGAGGTCCAGCGCGCGGTGCTCGACGGCCTGAATGCTTTCCGACCGCAGTTGACGCGGGACGTGACGATCCCCGATGTGGAAAAGCTTCTCGCAATTCCCATCAAGCGGATTTCGAGGTTCGATATACACAAGAACCGGAAGGAAATCGGGGACATCATTACGAATCTGGGCATGGTGTCGCGCAATCTGGAAGAACTGGTTCCGTATGTCATTCGTTACATCAGGACACTCCACAAAAAATACGCGAAGGACTCACCGCGCCGGACCCGGATCGATACCTTTGAACAGGTTGAGCGCCGGGATCTGATCAGCGAGGAGTACGAGATCGGGTGGGATCCGTCCAGGGGATACCTCGGACATGGCGTGAACGCCGGGACCCCTTTCCCCTGTACGTCCTACGACAAGGTTCTTCTCGTGTGGGCC
>CAZTAB010000018.1:0-2049 GCA_964611475.1 uncultured Verrucomicrobiota bacterium
GCCGTTATCGCGCTCTCGAAACTTCGTCTCGAAAAAGCATGGCCCGCGGGATGTATTTCCCGTGGCCGACCTGACAATGAACTTATATACAAATCATTCTGCCTGCGCATTCACAAAAATAGTTGGTTCTTTTCGGTTCAGTAGGCCATAAGAACCGTATTCTACGGTGTAGAATCGAACAAACTGCTGTCTGGCAGCGCGATTTGAGCCAGATGGCCGGGGGAGGGGGGAAGCCGCCTCACGGTCTCCGGGCGGGAAAATGAATCGCCGGTTCTCGGGCAGGTTGGACTTGATTCTTCCAATACGGTTTTCCCGGGTGAAGAATTCCTGCAGCAAAGGTCGGTGGCGGTGACAAACAGAGGTCCCCTCATTTCGTTCTGGATTCCAGGCGGGAGGCTTTGTCATACGCTAGATGGGAATGGCGCCGTTCCCCTCGTTGCGGTCCCTTCCAATCAGAATCGATCCGGCTCATGACAAAGGGTGTGTGGTCTCGCGGCCTGATTTGTCTCGGCGCGGTACGCGATCTCTAGGTTCCTGAACCCCTGTCCTTCGCCCAGATTGCCCGCATTTCCTCTGAGGTCTCCAGCAGGTTCTCCAAGGTCCCGGCCGCTTCCATCCGGCCGTCTTTCAGGACGACAATCTGGTCGGCGAGGCGTAGCGCCTCTCTTCGATGGGTCGCAACCAGGCAGGTCGTTCGTTCGGAGCCGAGAAGCTGGCGCCAGAGGAGCTGTTCCGTTTCGACATCCAGGGCGCTCGACAGGTCGTCGATCACATTGAGGGATGACTCCCGAATCATCATCCGCGCCGCCGCGCTTCGTTGCACCTGGCCTCCCGACAATTTGACCCCGCGAGTTCCGACGAGTGTGTCGAGTCCGTTCTCGAGTTCGCCGATGTCGTTTTCGAGCACGGCCAGCCGAACGGCCTGTTCCAGCGCCTGGGAATCCTCGGGTAAACCCATCCGGATGTTGCTGTGGAGCCGGTCGCTGAACAAGCGGGGCACCTGGGGTGTATATGCGCACCGAGGCGGGACCATAAACGAGGACAAATCCTCCACGGTCTTTCCATTCCAGAGAATGTTGCCCTCGTCTCTCGGTACCAGGCCCAGCAATGATTTCAGGAATGTCGACTTTCCCGAGCCGATCCGCCCGGTGATCACGTTGAGGGTGCCGGGGCGAATCACCATGGAAATGTTTTCGATGCCGCCCCCCGTGCCCGAATACCGGCAGGTCAGGTTCCTGATTTCAAGGGATTGCAGCGTAGTGGATGCGTCCCGGGTGGGTTGCTGGACCGGGGGGAATGCGCCGCTCAGATGCAGCGGCGCGGGTGTGAGCATGTCCCGGGCGGGCAGGCCGCGGACGAGCTCGGTCAATCGTTCGAACGAGACGCCGACCCTCCGGTGTTGTGCGAGCATTCGGCCGAAAAACCCCATGCCGGTGGAGATCCGGGGAAGAAATGTGACGAAGAGGGAAAAGTCCCCGACGGTGAAGGTCCCCTCCTGCATCTGAGATGCCACCATCAGCAGGGTGATGCCCGTCGCGACATGGATCATGTTTGTGTTTACAGTCTCCAGCAACTCGGTGAACAGGGTGTCGCGGAGAGCGGCTCGCCGCCGTTTTTCGTTGAGTGCCTCGAAGCGCCCCAGGACCGGCTCCTCCGAGTTGGTCACCTTCACTGCCTGGATGGCGCCGAAGAGTTCCGCGATGAATCCGGTAACCCGGCCGGCTGCCTGCCTCCTCTCCCTGCGGTAGTTCCGGATCCGGTTGCTCATAGCCTGGACCACGACCATGATCAGAACCATGGGGATCAGGATGACGCCGGTAACGGCCGGCGCGATGGCGAACATGAGGCCAAGAGACGCCAGGGCAAACAGCAGCATCCCCATGAAATCAGTCCAGAATTCCAGGTAGGAGACCAGTTCCCGGGTGTCCCCGCGTAGTCTGCTGATCGCCTCGCCAGGAGATCCAGGGAGCGCTCGCACGCCGGGTCCTCCCACAATCCAGTCGATGCTGTTGCGGCGAATCAAGGCATTGAGCATCAGGTCGATCGTAA
>CAZTAB010000019.1:0-3737 GCA_964611475.1 uncultured Verrucomicrobiota bacterium
AGTGTATGAGGGATCTCCCCGGCTTCGTGAGGAATCTCGAGCATGCAGAAAAGGGTGTTGTGTTTTCCGGTGGGGCTGTCCGGTTCCGCCTTGACCCTGAAGATGGCCTCCCCTGTGTTGGTGGTGACGGTGATGGCCTGAGTCGAGGTTTTTGGAGGTAGTCCTATCAGCCGGATGTTCGCCTCTCCCGGGAACGGATCCTGGTGGTTCAGCGCGCAGACCACCTCCACCTCATTGCCCTGTTCCACTGCTGCCATGTCGATGCTTCCCGTGACATAAGGGCGCTTGACTTCTAGGTTTACCGGGGGAGTGCACAACCAGGTGTTTTCGGAGTGCGCGGAAAAGACCAGAGGGTAGCTTCCCGGCCTGGCGTTCCCATCTGCGCTCACGCGGTAAACGATCTCCGTCTGGCCTTCAGGAATATTCATTTTTTCTAGCCGCCCGATGCCCGGCGGTGTGTAGAGCATCTTGCATTCTATGGCCCCCCCGAATCCCTCGTCGCGCGATGCGATGATCCGCACATCCGCCGAGCCCCCGTGCACAAGGGGCAGCGCAGGCGCCTCCGCCCGGACGGAGAATCGCGCCCGCTCGGCCACGGCGACTGCCATTCGGTGTACATCGACCGAGACATAGGTCCCTTTGTTCCTGATCCAGACCAGGTCAATTTGTTGCCGATAGCCTCCGGTTACCGGGTTTTCCTCGCCGCGCTGAACCCCGCGAACGTTGATGAGGGCTCCGTCGAGCGGGGCGTCTTCCGCCGCTTCGAAGATCACCGGAATTCGCTCCGGCGTGATGGGGTACTCGGGGATGGAGTAGGAAACGCTAGCGGGCAGGTTTTGTGGCTCAATGTCGACAGCACCGCTGAAATCGACACGGTTGACAAGGAAAGGTATCGCAATCCGGTTTCCGCGCGGAACGTTGATCGTGTGGCGAGCCTGTGG
Source organism: uncultured Verrucomicrobiota bacterium (assembly GCA_964611475.1). Classification (GTDB taxonomy): domain Bacteria; phylum Verrucomicrobiota; class Kiritimatiellia; order SLOV01; family SLOV01; genus CAUZEO01. The sequence goes on from CAZTAB010000019.1 coordinate 942, forward strand.
GTTGTCGTCGTTGAAGCGAGGAAGGCGAACTTCGAGGGAGGGGCGCACGGGAAGGATTTCTGCGCGGTAGACATAATCCTCGCCCCCAGCCTCGAGGTGATCCCGAATCATGAGCCGGTAATGGCCGTCCTCGGGGATCGTGATGCGTCCGTAGGCGTCCAGGCCATGGCTGTCATCGTTGGTGCCGACGTTCGCGCCGTCTTCGACCCGGACCACTTCCATGACTGCGTCAAGCGATGACCCTAGGCGACGGGCCCAGATGTCCACGTCGAACACCTGCCCCTTCTTCGCCGGGAATACAAACTGATCGACGTCGCCAGCCTCAGAGATCACGCCGTTGCAGGCGACCGGTGGCTCATGCGGGATGTGGGTTGCGTTTCCCTCCGTGTTGTTTGGCTCCGACTCCAAGGCATTTGGGAAGGGCGATGCGCGCATTTGCAACGGGGAAGGGGTGATTCCCTGCCCGGTAGGATAAAAGGCAAATGTTCCTTCGGCTTGCGGGATCGCCACGGACTCGGGGAAGGGGCCGGTCACGTCACCCAGGCAGTCTACCGTGACCGTTTCTCCGGTCGGGCCTCCGGGCGGATAGGCCACTGCGGGAAGGGCAAAGGTACCCACGTGAAGGCGATATCTGGAATCGGTGCTTCCGCGATATGCCGTCTCGCGAACCTCTATGATGTATTTCCCGTCGGCCGGAGCCACCACCGAGAGGTTCCCGTCCTGTTTGAGTTTGGCCGTATCGTCGCTTGCTGCCAGTTCGAACCGGTTCGAATCGAGGAGGGCAATGTAGGAATCGAACATCGTGGGCGCAAGCCGCATGGCTTCGATCTCAACGCCGATCCTTTGCCCCTTGCTGGCGTGAATAGTGTAATAGTCCACATCCTCGGATGTCACGATGCCCGATACAGTTACGCCCAGCCCGATGTTCTGCGGCGACTGAAACTCGTTATTGGGCTCAATTTCGTCGATTTGGGGGAATGGGCCCACATGGAAATGGGTGAAATTCGACAGCCCGTGGGGCGTGCGGACTCGGACGAGGTGTCGCCCGATCCGGCAGTCGGGGCGCACGCGGATGAACGCAAGCAGTTTCTCTCCGGTTCCGGTTTCCTGAGATAACGACAGAACGTCGACTCCATCCTCATAAAAGTAGAGTTCCTGCGCATTCTCCAGCCGGCTTCCGTTGATTTGAAGTGTGCACTCGGCCCCTCGGGGCACACCGATGGGGCGTACTGAGGCGATTCCCGGGGCGGAGCCGAACGCGGCGTGAGGAATAAACAGAACAGGGAGAATCAGGGCGACGGCAAGGGCTCCGGCCGGCACCGCTCTGCTTCGCGATCCAGATGAGGCGCCGGTGGCGCGATAAAGGTGTGAGGTCTTCATTATCCTTACCGTGCGCGAAAGCCCCTTGGTGTTCAGCCAATCAAATCAGTGAGGACGGCGCCGCCTTTTACAATTTCGATCGGTCGATCGCCAGGGGCCATCAGTTCCTTGTCGGCGACGATACCCATGCGGTCGTAGACCGTGGTGGCGAAATCCTCCACTGTGACCGGATCCCGGTCGGGCCCGGAGGAGGTCGAATCGGATGCACCGTAGATGAGACCTTTCCGGGTCCCGCCCCCCGCGAGGGCCACGCTGAATACGCGCGGCCAGTGATCTCGCCCGCCCTGCTTGTTTATTTTCGGTGTTCGTCCAAATTCGGTGGTGAGCATCACCAGTGTTGTGTCGAGGAGTCCACGCTGTTCTAGGTCGCGAATCAACTGGGCATAGGCCTTGTCGAGACTGGGGGCACTCCCGTTGAAGGCGTCCATGATGTTGTCGTGGTGGTCCCAGCCGCCCACGGTGAGGGACACGAAGCGAACGCCCGCCTCGACGAGACGACGGGCCAGGAGCATCCGCTGCCCTGCCTCATTCTTCCCATACGCCTCCTTCATGGCTTCGGGCTCGGAACTCATGTCGAATGCGGTTCGGGCCTCTTCAGAGCTGATCAAGGAGTAGGCGCTTTGATAGAAGGAGTCCATGGCGGAGAGGGCGTCGGAGGACTCCAGTGTCCTGAAGTGGTCATCCACGATGCCGAGAAGACCCTTGCGGCGATCGAAACGTTGGGTCGAAATGCCCTCCGGCAACGTCAGGTCGCGGACCTTGAAGTTCTCGTCTGATGGATCGCTTCCGAGCGCGAAGGGGCCGTATGCCGATCTCAGGTATCCCGACCCGGCAAAGGTGTTCGGTTGTGCAGGAATGCAGATATAGGGTGGGAGGGTGTTTTGTGCGCCGAGTTCATGGGCCACGACGCTTCCTATGCTGGGATACTGAATTGCGGGACTGGGGCGGTACCCGGTGAACATGTTGTGAGTTCCCCGCTCGTGGGCTGCCTCGCCATGGGTCATGGAGCGGATTACGCAGATCTTATCCGCAATTTTTGCGGTTTCCTTGAACTTCTCACCAAATCGAACTCCCTCGATGGCTGTGGATATGGACGACATGGGCCCCCGGTACGAAATGGGAGCGTATGGTTTTGGGTCAAAGGATTCCTGGGCCGACATGCCTCCGGGGAGGAAAATCTGGATGATGGATTTTGCCTGTCCCTCCTGGCTTTCGTAATTTTTCTGATCTCCCCGCGCTTCCATGCGCAGGAATTCGGGAAGGGTTAGCCCCAGTCCGCCGACGAGCCCGACGAAGAGGAATTCGCGTCGGGAAGACTGTTTGAAATGACTGGAATCACCAAGCCAGGGCCCATCGGATGCTGAATTCATTGCGTTCCTCGTTTGTTTTTCATCATTGCTGGCGGTCCTTCCAATT
>CAZTAB010000020.1:0-5144 GCA_964611475.1 uncultured Verrucomicrobiota bacterium
ACCGCGGCTTGCAGGCAGTGGTATACGCCGAGAATATTCACGTGGTACAGACGATCCATGTCCTCTCGTGTCGTTTCCAGGACGGTGCCAATGCATGCAACGCCTGCATTGTTGACTAGGATGTCGAGATGACCGTGTTCGGAGGAGAAGGTCTGGATGCACTTTTCGACCGCGGCCTGGTCCGAAACATCTACGGCGTGGGCGGATGCCCGGCCGCCCTGTTCTTCAATAGCGGTTGCAGTGGATGCGGCCGTTTCCTCCTGCAGATCGAGAACGCCGACATATGCAACCTGCTTCGCAAAAGTCCGGGCGATCGCTTCGCCGATGCCGGATCCCGCGCCGGTGATGATCGCGGTCTTGTTTTTTAGTGAATACATGCCTGGCTCCCTATCGGGGCGAACTCCAATCATCCTGGTCGTACGCCAGGTTGATGGTGACTGATTTGATCCGGGTGTAGGATTCGATAGCGCCGAGCATGCCTGACTCCGCCCCCACGCCGCTGGACTTGTACCCGGCATAGGGTGTGAGGGGGTAGAATCCTCCAATTCGGTTGATGGCGACGATGCCAGCCTCAATTTCGCGGGCAAACCGATGCGCCCGCCGGAGATCGCCGGTGAACAGCCACGCCGCGAGCCCATAGCGTGTGTGGTTGGCCAGTCGGATCGCTTCGTCGTCGTCCTCGAATGGGATGACGGAAAGCACGGGCCCGAACACCTCGTCCTGTGCGATGACGGCGTCGGGGCTCACGCTGTCGAACACCGTCGGCCTCATGTAGAATCCCGGCTCCCTGTCCGGGTCGTTGATGGGGCCGCCGCCGGTACGCAGCGTTCCCTCAGCGCGCCCTTTTTCCACGTAGCCCATGACGCGGTCGAACTGCATACGGTCAACCAGCGATCCCATGTGCATCGATTCATCCAGGGGGTTGCCGACCTTGAGAGCCTCCACGCGGTCCACGAAGCGGTCCACGAATTTCTCGCGGATCGAGTCCTGCACAACGAGTCGCGAGCCGGCCACGCAGATCTGGCCCTGGTTCATGCAGATGGAGGAGATCGCCATGCTGACGGCCTGGTCCAGGTCCGCGTCCGCGAAGACCACGTTGGGCGTCTTGCCGCCGAGTTCACAGGTGACGGGAACCAGGTTCCGCCCCCCCGCTTCGGCGATGACTCGGCCCACCTCCGAACTTCCGGTGAACGAAATGTGATCCACTCCGGGATGGGAGGTCAGCGGCGCTCCTGTGTTGGGGCCGTCGCCTGTCACCACGTTGACCACTCCGGGCGGGATGCCAATCGCATCGAAAATGGCAGCCATTTCCAGGGCTGATCCTGGGCTCTGCTCGGCGGGCTTCAGCACCACGGTGTTCCCGCAGGCCAGGGCGGGGCCGAGTTTCATGGCCACCATCCATACCGGGAAATTCCAGGGTGTGATGGCTGCCACTACGCCGACCGGCTCGCGGAGAATATAGTTGAAGTTGTCGCCCGGAACCGGGGTGACGGTTCCGAACACCTTGTCCGCCAGCCCCGCGTAGTATTCGAAAATCTCTATCGCCGCGTCGACGTTGCCCCGCGAATCGGTGATGGGCTTGCCCATGTCGGAGGTGTCACATAGCGCGAGCGCCTCCTTGCGTTTTTTCATTTCCGCGGCTACTTGATTCAACAGATTCCGGCGGTCGGTTGGCGCAAATGATTTCCAGGGCCCATCCAGGGCGTCGCGGGCGGCCATCACGGCGCGGTCGATATCGCCCTCCCCGCCGAGGGCTGCCTGGATGAAGGGCTCGCCGGTGGCGGGATTGATGGAGGGAAACGATTTCCCTGATTCAGAGGCGTGCCATTCTCCGGCAATATAGTGTCTGGATTCGGGAAATGAATGCTTCATGACGCCGGAGCCTAGCAACCCGTCGATTGTATTGTAAACGGCCGATTCAAGGCCTGTGCGTGTGGCAAATGATTTTATGCCGGGTAATCGGGTGCATCCCTCGTTTTCCCGCTGCCGAGTGGCCCGACCTATGCGGGCTAGACAAAGGCGGGGGGGGTCCGTTAAAGCTACTCCTCATGTGCGGCGGGATCCACGTTCGGTGCAGAAGCCATCAAGGAGGGAAACGATGAAAAAACTCAAGGCAGGAATGATTGGGGGCGGTGGAGAGGGTGCGTTTTTCGGGCGGGTTCACGAAAAAGCAAACTGCCTCGATGGAACCCGTGAGCTTGTGGCGGGCACCCTGCGGAGCAGTGCTGAGGGTTCCTTGGCCGCGGCGGAAGAGTGGGGGATCCAAGGGTATCCCGACTACCAAGCAATGATCGACGACGCGAGGTCCGGGAAGCTCGAGCTCGACTACATTGTAATTGCCACGCCCAACAACATGCATTTCGAACAGGCCCGGGCGTGTGTGGAAGCGGGGATTCCGGTCCTGTGCGAAAAGCCGATGACATTCACGGTGGAAGAGTCCGAAAAATTGGCCGCTCTGGTGCGCGTGCATGATGTCCCGCTCGTTGTCGCGCATACCTACACCGGGCATCCAATGCTGATGATGGCGCGGGAGATGGTTCGCAGCGGAGAAATAGGGGAGGTTCGCAAGGTCATTTCCTGGTACTATCAGGGCTGGCTGGCGTCGGCGCTGGAAAAAGACGGACAGCGGCAGGCCTCTTGGCGAACGGATCCGAGCACGACCGGGATCTCGAATTGTGGCGGCGACATTGGCGTCCATGCATTTATTTCCGCAACGTGGCCCACCTGCCAACCGGTTAAGCGCCTTTCGGCCCGGCTGAATTCCTTCGTCGAAGGACGTGTCCTGGACGACGACTTCAATGTGACCGCAGAGTTGTCGAATGGCGGGACTGCGTTGATTCATGCCACGCAGATCGCGGTTGGATTTCGCAATGACAACGGGATTCAGATCTTCGGATCCGAGGGCTCGCTGGAGTGGCGCCAGGAGCGTGCGGAGACATTGCTGGTCCGTCGCGGCGTGCATGATGAAGTGTATTGGATTGGCGCCGGATGCGACTTCCTTCCCGATTCCGTCGCGTCCTACCTCCGCGTGCCGCCCGGCCACCATGAAGACTTTTTTCCCGCGCTCGCCAATCTTCACTGCACGCTGGAGAGGCAGATCCGTCGGAAGAACGGGGAAGAGGTTCCCGAGCCCTATGACCATCCGGGAGTGGAGGAGGGTGTCGCCTGCATGCAGTTTATCCGTGCTGCGGTGGAGAGTTCCACGGCATCCGGGGCGTGGGTTGACATGCCCTGAGAAGCGCATTCCTCCTGTTCGTGCCCGAGGGACCCGGAGGGGTGAGCTCATTCAGCCCGGGGTGTTATGACTGGCGCGAAACCGGCATCGGGCGGACGGGATTCATGATTGTGCTTCGATTCCTTCCGGATACCTCGTTGTTCCCCCGGCGGGCACGAGCGGGAAGCTGAATGGTTCGCCTCAGCCCCGCCGTGGGCCCGGAAACTCACAAGGGGTGGTTGCCTGGGGCCCATTTCCTCATTCGGGGGCGGCGGCCACCATTTCGGCAAGCTGGTCGTACGGATAGATGGACGAGGGGTGGTCGTGGCTCCACGCGATGGAGACCGCGTAGTTTCCCATCGGGGCGATTCGCATTGGATGGATATCCGGCGGGATCTCCTCCCTCTTCAACATCCGTTCCCCGGTTGTTTCGCTCACCGTATGCGCTCCGCGGCACTGGTATCGTACTTCGACCGGATCGAGAACGTGCCGTGTGCCGTCCGGCATGGTCAGGAGAATTCCAGCGTCCGGGGAGTAGGCAACGCTCGGCTTGGTCATCCCGCCGTGGCGAATGGTGCTGATTTCACGGACGACCGCCCCGGCAATCTCGTGGAACAGCGCGGCAACCTCGCCCTCCGGTCTCGAGAGCACCATGGGAGTGCCGGCATCGCATGCCTCGGCCAGGTCGGGAAGGATTGGCACTTCAAACGAGTTCCTAAACCCGAACTGCTCCACGAGTTGCTGGCGCGCGCCCCGGCCGAACAAGAAATATCTTTCTCCCTCCGGATCCGGTTGGAAGTAACTCATGTTCTCGATGACCGCGACGGTGGGAACCTTCACCTTGTCGAACATCTGGATTCCTTTTACGACGTCGATGAAGCTAAGTTGCTGCGGGGTTGTCACGATGACGGCTGCGGTAATCGGAACGATCTGAGTCAGGGTCAGCTGGATGTCCCCCGTTCCCGGCGGAAGGTCCAGAACCAGGTAATCCAGGTCGCCCCAGTTTGTGCCGGTCAGGAGCTGGTTGATGACCTGCGTTACCATCGGCCCGCGCATAATCGCAGCTTCTGAACCCGGGTTTTTCGGGATGAACCCGAACGACATCAGCTTGACGCCCTCGTGTTCAAGGGGGCGGAGAAGGTCGTTTTCCGCCATCACCCTCGTGTCATCCGGTCGAACCAGGGTGGGGAGGCTTGGCCCGTAGACGTCCGCGTCGAACAACCCGACGCGCGCGCCCATTCGTGAGAGGGTGTAGGCCAGGTTCAGGGCGGCCGTGGACTTTCCAACTCCCCCCTTGCAACTCGACACCGCAACAATCTGCTGTACCCCCTGAATGCCCGGCGACTGTGCCTCAAGCGGGTTTCCCTGTTGTTGCGCCGACATGGTCACCTGTACCGCGCCGGACCAGGGCAGTGCCGACACGACCTGTTCGCACTGGGTCTTGAACCGTTCCTTGACCGGGCAGGCCGGCGTCGTCAGTTCAACGGTAAAGGAGACGTCCCCGCTCTCGGTGATGCCCAGATCCTTGATGAATCCAAGCGAGACAATGTCTTTGCCCAGGTCGGGATCAATGATCACCCGCAATGCGTCCAGTATTTCTGACTCTCTGCTCATCTGTCTTTCCTGATTCTTTAGCACCTACTCTACGTGGTATCCTGCCGGAAGCTAGTCTGGCTGCAAGCCGATGGGACGACGAACCTCGATCTGTCGTTGGCTGTGCGACCTGAAGCCCACAGGAGAGGAGACTGGCTTTCCCGGGCCGATTCGAGCAGGGCAGTGTTCACGAAGAAAGATCGAAAGAGAAATCTCCTCCTGTCCGGGTTTCCATAAGTCATTTTGCTGCGCTCTCCGCCAGCTGCGGGATTGACGCCGGGGCATGGGCAGGACAAGTTTAGATTCAGAGAGGAGATTCGAACGATGGAAACTGAAG
>CAZTAB010000021.1:0-2021 GCA_964611475.1 uncultured Verrucomicrobiota bacterium
GACCCAATCCGGTTACTCCGGGACTTTGATCCCCCGGCCTCGAACCACAGGCATTTGCTTGCGGAGCCACTTTCCGTTCTGCTTCAGAAATTCACCTGCCCGCGCCTTGCTGAAGTTCCGCTTCGCATTCCGGCGGGCTACGACCCGTAGAGTGGTTTTCTGTTCCTGGGCCATCAGGGCATACAGCGTTTCCCGGTCCGCATTCTCAGCATTCATGATCTTTCGAACACGCGGGTCCTTCATGAATTTCGGGCGGACGGCCTCCAATGTCCCCGTGGACGTTTCGCCAATTTTTCCTTCCCGCTTGAGGGCAATGACGGCGGGATAACGCTTCTTGAAATTGTTCTTGAGTTCGTAAACAGTTGAGGCCTCTGCATTCAATACGGGACCCCACGCAACGAGCAGGCCCAGGAGGCCGGCCATTATACGAGGGAATCGAATCATGATGACGTCTCCGGTTTCGACGTTTCCTCTGACTCCGGCTCCTCGATTTCCGTTCCCATGTCCTCTTCGAAGGCGAAGAACTGATCGAGTTCCCTGTCAACTCGAATATTGACATCCATGGTTACGTGGATGGGTTCCACCTTGATTGGCTTCACGTCTACAGTGGTGCCGCAGGAGGCGGCAAAAAGCGCGGCGGAAATCAGGATGACCGCCACGGCGTTCGAATGGATCGGCATCTCATTCATGGTCCCATACTTTGTCCTTTGACCCCAGTGTACCAGCATTACGAATCCAATCAAAGCGGTTCCACCGAAAAGCGAATGTCGAAGCGAATCGGCACGCCGTGTTCGTGCGCGCCTCGTCCGTCAATATTGAGGGTGCCGTGCGGGCGGCGGCCCGGAGGTTGTCCGATCTCCAGGATCAGCGACGAGTATTCGAAATCCTCCAGGGTCCTGGTCACCTGTCGCCGGACTTCCTTCAAATCGAGCCTGGGGCGGTTTCTCAGGATTCCCTGTTCAATAATTTCGCCCACCTCGGGCGACGTCCCGAAGTTCAGATGTCCCTTGCCTGGTTTACTGTGCAGGTACCCGTCGCCAAACGCAATGCCCGGTGTGGGTGAGTGCCGGACCCGAACCGGAAGTCGCCCGAAGAGCGATCCGGACCCGGCAAAGTTTTTACTGAAGATGGTATTGAGAACATCGACCAGGTACAGGTTTTCGCATACGAGATCGATCGTTGTGATTGGGATCGACCGATCAAACCGGGTTGCCATGCTGGTGACTTGGCCGCCGAACACGTTCCATTCCATCTGCTCCAGCAAAATGGAATCCTGATTCTCAAGGATGAAGCGGACTCGGCCGTCACGCAGATGCAGCCTGCCGAACTCGAGGGATGCGATCTCGAGAACCTGTGATTTCGGCGAACGGATCCCGCGACGGATTTCCACCTCCACAGACCCCTTCACTCCCTCCATCGAGAGTCCCCCCGCACCAATCATTCCGTTTTGAATTTCGCAACGAAGCAATGGCGCGGGGGCGCCGCTCCCGATCGGAATGCGGGCGGTGATTCGGGCGTCGGCAGAGAGTTCGATTTCCGTGGCCGAGGCGAGGCAGGAACCCGGCGCTTCGTCGGGGTTGATGCGAAGTTCTGGCGACGCGATGATGAACGCAGACAGGTCGGGCCGATTGGAGACATGCCAAATCGTGTCCCCTGGATCCGGCCGTTCTGCGCTTGTAGGCTGAATGGTCCCTTCCCATGCGCCGTCCGAGAGAGTCAAACCGCATGTGAAGTCGGGAATGTCGCATCCTCCGATCTTCGGGCCGTTCACCTCCGCGCGGACCACTCCTTGAGTGGTGTCGTTTGCAGTATATCCCATGGTAATCTTCGTTTCCCGGGCCTCAAAGGCCATGTCCCCAATCGGGATGTTCAGGGATTCGACGTGCAAGCTCAGGGATTTATTCAATGATTCCGCCTTGTATTCCCCCCGTATCCCGGAGAACCCTGCGGTTTCGCCGCTACTCCGGATCCGGTAGCTCAGTCTGCGTGGGTTGCCTTCTGCCACGATCTCGGTGTCGCGG
>CAZTAB010000022.1:0-2803 GCA_964611475.1 uncultured Verrucomicrobiota bacterium
AAATACCGATTTCGCTTTGCCGACGATCGTCGAGGGGTCTGTCAGTCTGGAAGTGAATCCCGCGTCCCCGGGCGGCGCCGGCTTCCGCATGTCGTTGCACGACTCTGGGACCGGCAGCCGCGCGATGGAGATCATTCATACTGAGTCGGGATGGCCCGTCATTAACTCCGGAGACTTCAGAGTGTTGGGCGAGAATGGGTCCATCCTGGCCGAGGGCACGATTCCCAACGACCCGGATACGGACAACCCCACCGCGCGACATCGCTGGTTCCGCATCCTTGTCACTCTCCACGGCAACGGGTCGTACGATGTCAATGTGTTCGACATCGGCCCTGCCAAAAGCAGTACAGGAGTCCCGTACTCCTACGCCGATCCTGCGCGAGGGGAAGTCTTGACCCTCTCCGGCGCGAGCCTGCCCGTGCCGAGCGTTGACACGTTCCGGCTTACACCCGGTTCAACGAACGGGGGCGGGCAGCAACCGACCCTGATCGACAACATCATTGCCAGGGACTACTTCGGGACCGTTGAGATCGACCAGATCAAAACGGGGGCGGAGATCAGCTTTCCCACACAGGCTGGCAAGGTGTACCAGCCCCAATTCTCCGATGATGGAAACACATGGTCAAACCTTGGCGGACTGGTGTCGGGGGACGGAACAACCCCGTCCGTGGTCGCCTCGACCACCGGCGTGCCGGGGAGTCGCGAGTACAGAGTGTTGGAATTTTAGGTTCTGGATTTTGGATTTTTGATTGAATCGGATATAGACATGAAGATTCTGGACATTTGCGTTGGCATTGCTTCCCGGCAGTCGAGACGAGCGGTGTATTGGGCACGAGCCCCCAAAGTGAGTCATGGCTTGTTCGCTGCCGCGAGCCTTTCGATCCTCTGCTTTCTCGGAATCACCAGCGCCAATGGACAAACCAACGTCCTCGAGGATTTCGAAAGCTATTCGGTCGGCAATGGCGCCTACCTTGATCCGACGACCGTACCCGGCAGCGGCTGGACGCGCGGGGGAGTCGGCGCGGCGGACTGGGAGGTCCATTGCTGCAGCGGTAGCCTTGCGGACCCATCGAGGGAAGACGATGCGTACGACGGCTCGGATAAGTTCCTCGTGTTGAGGCGATCGAACCCCAATACACCTGACCGCTCGGATGAGAGCACCGAATTCAAATTTCCGGTCCTGGTCGAAGGGACGCTTCGATTCCAACTCAACCCAGCGAACGGGACTGGCGATCCCTTCCGGCTGGCGTTGTACGACTCCGGGACCGGAAAATTCGCGATGCAGATGGTTTATTCCGAGAGCAGGATGTTTTTCCCGGATCGGAGCAGAAAGAACAATTCCGCGGACTTTCGGGTCTTCGACCACCCGGGAAATCTCATCGTGTCGGAAATTCAGGCCGATGGCGAACCCGATGCGTTTGACCGATGGTACGATGTGATCTTTACCATGAACAGGGGCGGAACGTTCGACCTCGAGATTATTGACATCGGCCCCACGAAACCAGCGTCCACCAGCGGGCAGGCCGCCCGGGTCGTTCTCGCGAGCGTCTCCAACTACTCTGCAGGCGTCCTTGGTATCGACACGTTCCATCTTGAACGGGGTCCGGGTGGAGGAGGCGGCGAGAAGCCTTCCATGATCGACAACATCGAGATCACCCGGGTCGAAGGGGCAACTGTCGCCGGCATGGAGATCGGAACGGGAATGAATGCGGTTTATCCGGCAACGGCGGCAGCAATCTATCAGTCGCAGGTCACCGAAGACCTTACATCGGGCATCTGGACCGCCCAGGGACCGCTGGTCCTGGGCGACGGTTTGACCACATCTGCTCCGGCCCCCACCTCAGGATCAGCGTTCCGGGCGTACCGTGTGGTGGCCTTCTAGCAGAACCCGATCCCCCCCTCCCCGAGGATCGGTCATTTGGCAGCTACGGGATGCCCGCCCCAAGAACATGTTCTATTGTCCGAAATGGGTCGCGTTGGACAACCTCGACCCGGGCGAGAATCCGGGGGGACAGGGTCACAGCGGATTCATGGCCTCCAGGTATCCTACCTCCTATTCCGTGAACCTGAATCTCATGGTGCACGAGAACCCTTTCCGCGATCACCGGTTCAAGCCGATCAACAAGGTCAGCCAGATCGAGATTGAGAAACCGACGACCACCCTGCAGATCTTCGACGGGGCGCCGGATTCGTGGAACGCGGCGTTACCCGGAGGAGGTAGTTTCGACAATTTCACCGGGATCTTCGCCCCGTACACGGTGGCGTTTCCGCTTCATTCTCAAAGCTACATGAACATGATGTTTGCCGATGGCCACGTGGTTCCCGTGCAATACGAAGAATTGATGCAAGCGGTGAAAACCCGCGCCATGGATTTTGGAATCAGCTGGGCCGATGACGCGAATCTCACCTTTGACCCGGGGATCCCCTACGTTGATGGCCCGTTGTTCTGAGTCCTCTGAATCGCCCGGTGCCCTTTCCGGCATTGCACGCACCACGCCACCGGGTTTGCTCTATGAGCGCGCTTCAACAAGAATCTCGCCTGACGGGCTCTTTTCCCGTAGTTTTTCCCCATGAAAGCGATCCTTCAGGCCGGCTCTCAGCGGGCGCACTTCCCTGCAATTGGTATCGAAAAAATCCGCCAAAGATCCTGAGCTTCGGGATAAGGAATGAAATCTTCCGAATGCGTCAAGTCACGATCCACTGGCGGATGGTTCATGCGGTCTATTCCCTTGATCCTCCTGCTGCCGGTCATTCTGTTCGCCTCCGGTTGCCGGGCCCTCTCACCGAATCAGGCCGATCCGCC
>CAZTAB010000023.1:0-4071 GCA_964611475.1 uncultured Verrucomicrobiota bacterium
CATCCCAGTGACGAAGCCCGAAATCGTGCTCCTCCGCCAGTTCATGAACCCGAGCATAGCCCAACAGGGAAAGCACCGCGAAGATTTCGCCGAGGTCGAGCCTGCAAATGACGCCTCCGGAACCGCCCGAGGTGCCGCTCGCAGGCGCCATTTTGTCGAACACGGCAATGCGCCCGGCGCCCTGCCGACTCAATTCATATGCGCAGGCCATCCCAACGATGCCGCCACCGACGATGGCAATGTCGACGGACCTACCGCCCATCAGGAATCCCCAAACAGCTTATCGTGCTCGTCCCCGGCCGTGGAGCCTTCCCCGGAAATCGCGTCCTTCAATCCCGGAACCGAATCACAGAACATCGATACGATATGATCCAAATCGTGCCGGGACGTTCCCTCGAAACGAAAAGTAAGGGCCGGTTCGGTGACGGACCTCCGCACCAGGGCCCAGCCGTGCGCAAAAGTCAACTTGATCCCGTCCACCGTGGTAATCCTCGCGTCGCCGAATTTTCCACGTATCAATTCGAAGACCCGGCTCGCTTTCTCCGGGTTTGCATGAATTCGAACATCAGGCGTCATGTAGACCGGATGACACTCGGATCGCAAGGACGAGAGGGACCTCCCGGTTCGCAGCAGGTGACGCAGCAGAATCAGCCCCGTGTAGAACGCATCGTCGCCGCCATCCAGTTCCCGGTAAAAGTAGTGGCCGCTGATTTCGGCCCCGAACAGGGCGGCTTCCTCCAGCATGCGCGTTCGAATGAACGCGTGACCGCTCCTTTCCACGAAAGCCCGGGCCCCGAGCGCTGACGCCGCGCGCGGGACAACCTCCGAAAACTTGATGTCATATACGAAAGCCTGGCCCAACATCTCGTTGTCGAACGAGGAGAGGAGGATTGCCGTGATCTCCTCTGCAGTCAGCACGTTCCCCTGCTCGTCGACAAAGGAGATCCGGTCGCCGTCACCGTCGAATGCCAGCCCGACGTCGAATCCTTCATTCATCACGCGATGTTTCAGGGTGCCCAGGTTTTGGGGGATTGCCGAGTCGGGATTGCGTTCGCGAAAACTGCCATCCCGCCGGTCGTGGATCGCCTCCACGGCAGCGCCAGGAAAAAACTTCCTGTATAATCCGGCCGCGTGTCCCGCCCAGGAGCCGTTTCCTGGATCCAGGAGCATACGCAGACCGTGGCTCTTGGGAGCCTCGGTCACCTCGGCGATCCACTGCCCGTAGTCCTTCCAGACATCGGCCTTGGCAAAAGAACCGCCGGTGGTGCCACCGCCGAGTTCATGCTGCTCCCGCTCAAACTCGGACACCGTCTCCTCCGTGGGGGGGCGGTCCCCAATCATCCACTTTAGTCCGTTGCGGTCGGGCGGGTTGTGTGATGCCGTTACGATGGCACAGGCAGAGGCCGCCCTCGTCCGCTTGGCGAAATACACGAGCGGTGTCGGCACAATTCCCAGGTCATGCACACGGGCCCCGGTATCGCACAGCCCTGAAGCCAGCGCCTTGAGAAACTCCGGCGTACTGGTCCGGACGTCCCCCCCGACATAGACATCCGAACCCGGGTCAAGGCGCCTCCCGATGGAGCGCCCCCAGGCGGCGTACAACTCGGGCGACAACTCCGAGACCGGGCCACGAATGTCGCATGGCTTGTATACGGACATCTTCATTCTTTTCAGGGACTGAGCTCGTGCCTGGCAGATTTCCGGACAGCCTCGAACAGGCAGCCCTGTTCCCGAATGATCCCCATGTGTCCGGGCAAAATCCCCGGAAAGAGTTAGCATAGCGGAAAACCCGCTATTTGTATCCCCGCTCCTCAAGCTCTTCCAAAAATGCGGAAAAAAGCTGGCAATATCGCCCGTTCGGGACCGGATCGGCCTCGAATGAGGCATCCATTCTCACCATCTCATCCATCGCGACATCGAGACTCCCGAGTGCTCCCGCCGCGGCAAGGACCGCCGCACCGAATGCCGCTTCCGGCATAGCCGGCCGCAAAAACGGGATGCCGCAAACGTCACTCCGAAGCTGCATCCAGATCCGACTCCGGCTCCCGCCGCCAGTGCAAAACACCCGGGCAATTTCCCGGCCGGTGCACCGCGACAACTCGTCGTAGGCAAGCCGCTCGACGAACGCCGTTCCCTGAAGGCGCGCGGCATACGCATCGACGCCGGAAACTTCCGGGGAAAGAAACCCGGTCGCGGCCCCGTTCAGAAACGGAAACCGTTCCCCGGTACCAACAAGCGGATAGGCAATGGAATCGGCGGGCAGGCAATGCCCCGCCGCGGCATCGAGTTCAGCGGGCTCTCGGTCCGGATGCCAGGCGGGAATCCATGCCGCTCCCGTGTTCGACGCCGCGCCGGGAAGCCATTTGTCGTTGGAAAGCTTGTGACTGTAGACCGCGCCCCGTTCATCCTTGGCGGTCTCCCCACTCACCGCCTTGAAAACCAGCGTGGTACCGAGGGTCGTATTGCAATCCCCCCTGTCCCTCGCGCCGGAAGCGAGAAATCCCGCGATGCCGTCCGTCGTGCCGGCCACGACCTGAACCCCGGTCGGCAGCCCGGTCATCGCGCTCGCCCCGCCACTTACAAACCCGGCCGGATCGCCCGGCGCCACGACCTGCGGCAACCGCTCTCCCAGGCCGTCCCAATCCGCCGTCCATTCCGGCCACCGGCCATTCCGAACGTCGTACCCGGTCTTCAGGGCATTGTTGTAGTCGGTGATATCAAAGCAGCCGGTCAACCGGCCGGCCAAGTAGTCCGCCTGGTGAACAAAGAAGCGTGTTCTTTCGAAAACCTCGGGCTCTTCGCTCCGGATCCACAGTGCTTTTGGAAGCGCGAATGAGGCGGAAAATTGGTAGCCAAGTGCATCGCAGGTATCCCGGCCCGCCCGGTTCAACTCCTCCGCCTGCCGGGTCGATCGGCCGTCATTGTACATGATCGCGGGGCGAAGGCATTTCCCTTCCCGGTCGAGACACGCCAGGGTTCCGGATGTACCGTCCACCGCAATCGCACCGATCGAATCCAAGGAAATACCCGAATCTCGCATGCAGCATGTCGCCTCCCGTAAAACACTGGATGCGGCCACCCACCAGGCATCCGGATTTTGCTCATGCAAGACCCCGCCCGCGCAGCTCGACACGTCCTCCTTCCACTCAGAAATGCACTGAGCCACAACAGTGCCGTCCGTGCGCACACAGACACATCGGACACCAGACGTCCCGGCATCCAGACCGACAAAAATCTGTTGGCTGTCACCCATGCCACGTTCAGCATTTCCACAGGATCACTCCCCGTCAAGCTTCGCCGGGCTGGAATCCTCTTTCCCGCCTTCCCGCACGTGTTACCATGTACCCGCTCATGAAGGCGCTGAAACGAATTCTTCTCGCGCTGACCATCCTGCTCGCCGCCGGCCTTGCCGCGGCGATTCTGCTTCTTCCGCGCCACATTGAGCAACTCGTGACAACCAGTCTTCGGGAGCGTGGGTTCACTGTGGACGCGCTGTCGATGGGGCAGGTCACCCTTTCCGGCGCAACGGTCGGGAGAATAAGCCTGACTCTGCCGGATGGTTCGTCCTCCCTCCGCGTGAATGCCGCGGATATAATATACTCGATCAACTCGATCCGCAGCGGGTACGTAGAGGAAATCGTACTGCATGAAGTCGATCTGAATCTGACCGGTTCGGGTTTCGCGACACAAAGCAGGTGGAGGCCCGGGGGGCATCGAACCCAAAGCAGCACCTCTCCGCTCGTGCGCAAACTGGTGATTTCATCAGGTTCCATCCAAGCCCGTGTCGGGCCAATGCTTTTTTCGTCTTCCATCGCCGGAACCTTCGGGTGGAGCCCGGACGGAAACATCATCTCCATGTTATCCCGGGGAACCGCATCGATCGCCGGCACGTCAGGAAACGAATTCTGCGTATTGGATTCGGCCACGGTAACGGCGGAGATGAAACTCGGCATCGATGCGGAACGACGAGACATTCGGATTTCGGCGAGTGCCCCCACCGTCCAATTTCTGCGGCACTCGTTCCGCGACACCGAGATCGTGGCAGAAGGCAACCCACGCAGACAGAGCTAC
>CAZTAB010000024.1:0-16889 GCA_964611475.1 uncultured Verrucomicrobiota bacterium
CCCCGCCCCTTCACCATGGCAACCGCAGGGCCGATTCTCGGGTCCCGCCCCTCGATAAGCCAGCCCCTCTTGTCGCCCTCGAACAACACGATCGGCGGATGCGGAAAGCCCGATGGGGAGGAGGCGCTCTCCGGGTCAGAAAGAAGAATCCCGTCCCAGGGACCCTCCTTCACGTGCCCGACCCCATAGCCCGAGCACCACACCAGCCGATGCTGCTCGATGTCGCACCCCGGAAAGATCATCCGGATTTCCTCGACGGGTTCCGGTGTTTTCGCCGACATGCGAAGCACCAGGTCGCCCTGTCCCGGCTCCATCCGCCAATGGATGTGCAGCCTGCTCCCGTTGTCCGCGCGGCAGGTGACCCGGATAAGGCGATCCGTTGACTGCTGCGCGACGTCCCACCCATCCATGTTGGAGGGCTTTGCATCAAACCACACGAGCGAGGAGGGCAGCGACGCCGGATCGAGATCGATCAGTCGGTCACCGGTGAGCCGGTCGGTAAGCCGATAGAGGCGCCCCGCCTGGAAACTTGCCTCGAGAGCGTCGTTGACGAGGACGGCGTTTCCCTCGGCGCTCCGCCAGGACGCTGACGCGTCATGTGAGACAAGAAGAACCGTTGCACAAGCACACGCCAAACATCGCTGCCATCGACTTGTTTTCATCACGAATCCTCTCGTAGTCGGATTTTTTTTATTTCCACAGGATGAACTGCCATTTCTTCGCGAAAAGGCAAATTTTTTCTGCATTTTTTTCTATGCTGCAAAGTCCCGGGCAGGACCCAGCCGCTGCTTGGGAACCAAACAGGGCTGCCCCACTGGGCACGACGGTCGACGAAACGATTGATCTCGCACACACGCACGTCATCGCTGAAAGCGGAAACATCCTGCTCAGCAAAAGCCCGGGGGAAAACGCCCCCGTGGAATTCAATGCGGGCGGCATCAAGTTCCTGCAGGCGGGCTCCCTCCGCCGTACCGCTCCCGCAATCGACGAGCCGCCTCCGCTTCGTTTCGCAACTTGGTTTCGACTTCCTCGAGACTCACGTCCGCCGCGGATCCCGGCGCGAAGCCGCAGTCGGGATTCAAAGTAATCCTTTCCGGCCGGATGTGTCCCAGGGCGGTCTCCACCCGAGCCATGATGACCTCGACCGAATCCACCTCGCCGGGCTGACACGATACGCAGCCCAGGCCGATTTCAAAATCGTCGCGGAGCCGTTCCAGGACCGTCAGGTCGCCTGAACCGGGCGCCGTGAACTCCATCGTGAGATGATTCACCTTCAGATCGTTGAGCTGGTTGACGATCGGCTCGAAGCTGCCCGGGTGCTTTGCCTCTCCCCGGGCCCGGGCCCCTGCGCGACGGCAGAGGTGCACGGCCAGCTTCAGGTTGCCCAGACCCTCCACCAGGTCGTTCGTCATGGCAACGGCGAAGGATGCGGAGCGCTCCCAGTCCTCGTGTTGGCGCCGCACCTCTTCGTTCACGAACAGGCACAGGTGCGGATCGTCGATCTGCACAATGTCGACGCCCTCGGCGCGTAACAATTCGACCTCTCTCCGCAGGATCGGGACGCAGGCACGCACAAAATCCTCGCGCGCGGGGTACGCTTTGGCAGACTTCTCCGGATCCCACATCCGTTCCCCCAAGAGCCCGGGTGCCGGGACCGTGGCCTTCACCCTGCGACCGGTAATCGACTTGAGAAATGTGACCTCTCGGGCGATGAATCCAGGATCCTTCGGCGCAAGCCGGTCCACCACGATCGTCCAGGGTCTGCCGTCCTCGGGATGGCGGCTGAGCACGAAACCATGGGCCAATTCGGCGATGACCCCGATATAGGACTTTCGCCTCCACTCACCGTCGGTGACCACGTCCAGGCCGGCGCGTTCCTGCAGTGCAACCACGCGCTGTATCTCCGATGCCATGGTTTCTTCATGCGCCTCCGCGGACAGGGATTCGTCGCCGGAAAGAAGACGCTTCACCGCATCGGTTCGCGGCATGGAACCGACCACGCTGGCCGGAAACAACACGCTGTCTGCTTGATTTTCAAACATGGCCAATGCTCAGTGAGCTTTGCTTCAAGGATATGAAAGTCGATTGTTTCAACCAATCACGTTGTCCTTGTCACTTCATGGGTGGACTACCACGGCGGAAGTCCGCCTTCGCGATTCGCTTGCTTCGGCGAGACAAGCCGCCCCGGCTCCACGGTTCGATTGATCGATCGCCCGTACCCTAGTAGTGCATCCGTTCAGTTTCAAATGTCGCGGTGTACCAGCAGCCCTTATGTGTAGATTCACCTGCTACGCTGTATTACGCGGGGCTACCGGCGGAAAACCGGGGAAACCACTTGTCTTTGGCCACCCCGTAGTCCTCTTCCGTATCGATTTCCATGTAATCCCCGTCGGTTGTCACGTAGTGAATGGTTTCATCCTGCTCGATCATCTCCTGCAGAAGGTGAATCAGGTACGCCTTCTCGAACATGGGCGATTCGCGCCACGGGCGGCCCGCGAAGGACTCTCGAGCGCGATGGTAGTGGGCGCGAAGGATCTCGGCGCCGCGGGCGGAAATTTTCGCGACTCCAATGTATTCTCCCCCCGCGTCTGCAGAATCGATGTCACGATGGATGCGGGTCACGCGCCCCCGCGCGACGGTCACTTTTTCCGCGTCGTCTTCGGGATGATCGGACCGATCCTTGTAACGTTCCCGCCAATCGGTATCGATGCACAGCACGATGTCGCCGGAGTGCGCCAGGGCGCGCTGAACCGTCGAGTCTCGAAAGAGAATGTCAGCGTACGAACAGACAAACCCGTCCGCCATGTGTTCCTCGGCATGGAACAAAGAGGCAAGGATATTGTTCTTTTCCCAGTCGGCATTGTGGCAGAAGGTGAGCGAGGGATAGTCGGATCGAATGCGATCAATCTGGTACCCGCCGATGTAGACGGTGCCGTCGAGTCCCGCGCCGGAAAACGCGTCGAGCACCCAATCAAGTATGCGCCGGCCGCCGATTTCGACGTAGGGCTTCGGCTGGTCCGCCGTCATCGCGTTCAACCGGCTTCCGCGGCCGGCGCCTATGATGATCGGCTTCACAGCGACTCAGGAAGCTCCCTGATTATGTGGTCCAAATGGATTGCCAAAATATCCGCCTGCATTGAGGACAGAATGTCCGAACCATTCCTGCACGGCAAGAGTAACCTCCACCCAATTCAGCACTCCGTTCTCTAGGGCGGAAGGGTCCACGTTGTGGAGACGCGGTTGCCGGATCGGGCAAGAAACGGGTTTGAACCTCCGAGCACTTCATGATTCAGTCAACCCCGAGTCCATGCCCTACGGCGTATCCACATCGATTCTCAGCGCGCCGACGGGTCACGCGCCGTACAACTCGGTCAATCTGGCCGCTCTTGACGAAGAAACGCGAAGCCAGTCGACCCGGGATGTCCGCGCAGGCCTCGAGCGCCTTGCCGCCATCGGCACGTCCCTTGCTGTCGTTCATCCCACCGGTTTTTCACCCGACTACCTGGCCAACCGCTCCCCCTGAGCTTGGCGCCTCAAGGCGAACTCCTTCCCGATGGACGGTCCATTCTGGCGAGCGGTATTCTTGCGCGCGTGAGGTTGCTCTACTTCTTGACGATCCGGTATGGTGGTCTTCGACCACGCACCGGAACGATCACGATCAACACGGGCGAAAACATGGGCACTCCTAATTTTATTGTCATGTTGATGGACAATCTGGGGTACGGCGACCTGGGTTGCTATGGGTCCCGCCTTCATCGCACGCCCACGATCGATCGCATGGCCCGGGAGGGCATGCGGCTCACCAGTTTCTACAGCACCAGCGGCGTCTGCACCCCGTCGCGCGCCAGCCTGATGACGGGGTGCTACCCTCGGCGCATCAACCTGCACATAAGCGGTCGCAACTTCGCCGTGTTGAGGCCGGTGGATCCGAAAGGCCTCCACCCGGACGAGGTCACCATTGCCGGGCTGCTCCGGGAACAGGGATACGTGACGGGCTGCGTCGGCAAATGGCACCTTGGGGATCAGCCACCCTTCCTCCCCACGCAACACGGTTTCGATGAATTCTTTGGTGTGCCCTACAGCGAGGACATGGTGGCGAGGCCGCAAAACCCGGAGTGGCCGCCGCTTCCACTCATGCGCAACGAAACCGTCGTCGAAGCGCCGGTGGATCGTGAAAGCCTGACCCGGCGGTACACGGAAGAAAGTGTCCGGTTCATCCGGAAAAATGCCGACCGCCCATTCTTCCTCTACCTCCCCCACGCCATGCCGGGCAGCACGGACCGTCCGTTCGCCGCCCCCGAATTCCGGGACATCTCCGCCAACGGACCCTATGGGGATTGCGTGGAGGAACTGGATTGGTCCGCGGGGGAAATCATGAACACGCTTGCGGATCTCGGGCTTGATGAGAACACCGTGATCGTGTGGACCTCCGACAACGGCGCGGTGCGCTTTCATCCGCCGCAGGGCAGCAATGCGCCATTGAAGGGCTGGGGGTACGACACCTCGGAAGGCGGCCAGCGCATGCCCTGCATCGTGCGCTGGCCCGGGCATGTGCCTGCCGGCGGCGTTCGGGACGACGTGACGACAATGATGGACATCCTGCCGACCTTCGGGAAGACGGCTGGCGCGGATCCTCCACCCGGTCGAATCATCGACGGGCATGATATCCGGCCGATTCTGTTCAATGAATCGGGCGCGGGTTCCCCCTACGATCATCATGGTTTCTTCTACTATCACGTCGATCAGCTCCAGGCTGTCCGCTCAGGGCCGTGGAAACTCTATCTGCCGCTCAAGGCAAAGCGCGGCAGCCTGGGAGACGGCGGAACGGACCCCGCTCCTGTAGATGCCGAACTGTACGACGTACGGAACGACATCGGCGAAACGAGTGAAGTCGCATCAGAACATCCTGACGTCGTCGCGCGCCTCTTGTCCCTCGCCGACCAGGCGCGTAAAGACCTGGGCGATGGCGACCGGGCGGGTGCCAATCAACGCCCGGCGGGATGGGTCGAGAATCACGTGCCACAGGATTAGCCATGACCAACACCGCCGGCAAACCGTTCCCGTCCTGCGGAACGGGGTCCGCAGTCTGCCGGGAATGTGGTGATTGAATCGGGGGGGGGTACAACCTGCCCATCATGACAGGGGTCGTCATCACGGGGCATCCTCATCGTGGCGTGGGACAGGACGGAATGGTGAGGGTCGATGTTCCCCTTTGACTCGGCGTGGACGCGGGGCAGGGCCGAAGAGGCGAGGAACTGTTCCGGAAACCCCTCCCGGAACTCGGCCCCACGATTGCACATCCTGCATGCTGAGGATGAAATCTCCGCACGTCGCACCTGATTGCATTTGCCCCGGACGAGGCATTGATGAGATTCTGTCGCGCAATGGGAGTCGGGAAAGCAGCCAGATTTCAAAGGAGTTGGAAAGGGTATGAGCAATCAAATCAGGGCCGGCACGGGCAAATCGAATATCACCTGCAGATCCCAGGGCACGCAGTGCGAACTACTGTCCGAGAAGACCCGAGCACATATCCCGGAGGAATTTTGGGACAAGAAGATCGAAATTGACGATCCGCTGTTCGTCCGGGCACTGGTTCTGGATGACGGCGACACCAGGGTGCTTCAGATCACGATGGATATCACCGCCGTGGGATGCCGGTCGATCAGCCAGTACATCCTGAATGACAGCGCCGACGATTTCATGCCGAACCTGCGGACCCGGATTTTCGACACGTGGGGCATCCCCGGCAACCACGTGACAGTCAACGCGTCGCACACCCATCCACCGGGGCTCCTCCTGGTCGACGACGAGAAACAGATCGACTGCACGATGGAGGCAATCGGGCACGCGCTGGCGAGCATGGAACCCGTGACAATTGGCGTGGGGACGGGGCGCGAGGACCGGCTGACCGTCAACCGGACGTTGATGCTCAAGAACGGACGTGACCACACGATGCGAAGCTGTTTTTCACCGGTCCCGGATGAAGAGGTCGAGGCCTTGCGCCCGATCGACCCGGAGATCGGCATCCTTCGAATCGACCGGCTGGACGGGACCCCGCTGGCGGTGGTCTACAATTTCGCCTCCCACCTGCTGATGGGGACGCACAAGTACGTCATCACGGCAGACTGGCCCGGCGTCGCCTCCCAGTACCTGGAGGAACATATCGGCGGCGATGTGATGGCCCTCTTCGTGCAGGGCGCCCTGGGAGACACGCAGGAGGTCGCGTACAACGACCGCGAACAACCAAGAAGCTGTTACAGCTTCGGCGCCACCATGGGCGAGAGCACACTGAAAGCGTTCCGGCGGATCCAGCCGTCGGCGCCGGCCCTGAAGGTGGTTTCAACCACCATCGAATTCCCTCTGCGAACGGATATTCCGGATGTTGTCGCGGCGATCCGGCGGGAGTCCGACGGGCTGATGGCTTCAATGCGGTACACATCGCTGGACTTCAAGACATTCCTGCCTCTCTACCTCAAGTACACCCTGAACCCGGAGTATCCATCCCACCAGCCGTTCCGTTACATGCAGGCCGACCAGACAGGCAATCTTGAATTCCGCGCAATGGACGAACGCAATCGGCTGGCGGTCGACAAGTATCTTGAGAGTCTGGCGACCATGGAGACCATGGCCCGCAACGAGGAGAACATCGCCACGCTGGAAAAGCACCAGGAGGTCATCGACGCCATCGGCACGCCGACCGTCCCCGCGGAAATCCAGGTGATCCGGATCGCGGATTCCGTGTGGATCACCGCGCCCATGGAGGTCCTGGCGGAGACGGGATTGAAGATCAAGAAGGAGTCGCCTCACGAACACACATTCATCGCGGCGATCTCCAACGGCTACCTGCACTATGCCCCTCCGGCGTCCTACTACCCGCGCGGTGGGTACGAAGTGACGGAGTGCCTGCTGGCGCCCGAATGGGAGGAAATATTTGAAACGGCAGTCCGGGGTCTGTTGGCGAAGGTGTAGCTCTTTCTGAGCGAGCCGCTGTCAGGCCAGTTCCCGCACAATCGCCGAGTTCATGGACAGCTGGTCGCCATGCTTCTGGAACATGCCCACGTTCACGATGTCCATGGGCTTTATCTGGTCGAAGGCGAACCGGAAGGCCTCGCGGATCGTCTCCGGTGAGCCGCACTTGCGGGATGCGCCGAGGATCTTGTACGCGATGCACGGCTTATCCGTCTGCCGGATGAATTCGCAGGTGACATCCCGGTCCTCGTCATCGAACGGCTCAATATTTTGCGCGCCTTCCGCGACAAGTCCGCGCTTCCCGGCTTTGGCGAGATTGTAAAAACAGGTCATGTAAAAATCGACGTCCCACCCCTTGTTCTCCACATACCGAAGGATCTCCGGCATGTGCGCGGCAATGCCTACCATGGCGCCGGTATCCCGCATCGCCTTCAGACGATCCTCGACCTGGTCGAAGGTGCCCTCCTGCCACAGCGCATCGCTGACCGAGCCATGGTGATAGATGGCGACAGGATCCAGCTCCGCGATCTCGCGAATGTTCTGGAACGGATCCGGATGCTCACCGGCGGTTTGGCAGATCCATTGCATGGTGCCGCCGCGTTCGCGGTACGCACGCACGCGTTCATAAATGATTGCGTCCCCGCGGGACTGCATCGTGTTGAGCCCACACTCCTCCGCGCGGAACCATGAAGCCACCGTGTTTTCGACGGTGTGATAGTCGCGCATTTCCCCGTCTAGCTCCGGCGAGACATGCGAGAAGCCACGGATCTGATTCCCGCCGATAATCAATCTAGTGATCTCCGTCTCGCCCCAGCGAACGGTCGGCAACAGCTTCGTTGTCGTCATGGTTGTCATCGACCCGATTCTCTTCAATCCGAAGGGTCCACGTCAACGACATTTAAACGGCCGTTGAATATTCAGGATGACCTCACAGTGCACCCGGCTGGAGACCGGTGGTCACGGCGCCTCCGGTCCCCGGCCGTTCTCTGCCCGACAGATCAGGGATTCTCCTTGCGGACTGTCAGGGTTTGATTGGGTGTCGAGTTGATCATGGTGACCATCCCATCGGGCCACAGGACGTCCACCTTCAACATGCCCGAGTGCCGACCCAGCCCGAAATGAAGTGCCGGATCATTGGCATTGCCGCCCCGGCCGCTCGCCGCTTCGTCCTGCGCGACCTGGACATGATCGCCGGCGACAACCCGCACCTGAGACCCGATCGCACTGCGATTGATCCGCCCGCCACCCTCCACCTTCACCTTCAGCCACGTGTTGTTGTTGCCGTTGTTCCGATACAGCCTTCCCGGGACCCCCGCCGATGCGCCCGTAATCAGATCCAGGTCTCCATCATTGTCAAAGTCAGCCCACGACGCCTGTTGTCCCCCGGTGTTTGGGTTGAGGCCGGATCCGGCGGTGGCGTTCACAAAACGCCAGCTGCCTTCGTTACGGTACAGCCGACCACGATCACCGCCGTAGACGGTCGTCAAGAACAGGTCCAGGTCTCCGTCGTTGTCGATATCGCCCAGCGCCGGCGCCGCGTAGGACTCCCGCCAATCCGGGCCGTCGAGGCGGCTCATCACCTGAAATGTATATTCGCCCTCAGGGCCGCCATTCCGAAGAAACAGTGACGGTGGCTGGCCGGGGTGAGAGAAGTTTCCCGCGAACAGGTCCAGGTGGCCATCGTTGTCCATATCACCCCACGCCGAGCCAATCGAATGGCCACCGCCCCCGTCGGCGCCATACTCCCCGGCCATGTCGGTGAATGCACCGCGGCCGTTGTTACAGAACAGATAATTCGCCCCGAGGCGATAGTTGGAGACATAGACGTCAAGATCGCCATCACGATCAAAATCAGCCGTCAACGCGCTGCGGCCCGAACGCGGGGCGGGGTCCTGCCAACCCTTGGTGAATGCCAGCCCCTTCTTGTTGAACAAAATGACATCCGCAAAGTACTCGGAGGTAACCTGGCCACCCGCGACGTACAGATCAAGGTACCCGTCGTTGTCAAAATCACCCCAGACGTTGGCAGTGGCATCCGTCGGAGGCAAAGGGGGAAGCATTCGGGCGCTGACGTCCGTCAACGTGCCGTTCCCATTGTTTCGATACAGCCGGGTGCCGACGGAAAGGTCGACAAACCCGTCGTTGTCAAAGTCGCCCCAGGTCCCGTGGCCCATGGGGTCATTCAATGGCACTCCGGCGACCTGGTGAAATTCTCCCCTGTCGTTCCGCCACAGGGCGGACCCGTCGAAGAGATCCACCCAACCGTCATTGTCGAAATCGGCCCATGCCGCCGTGTTGTTACCCTCACTACCTGGCATGCCGTTGAGGAAAACGGAAGAAGTGATGTCCGTGAACACCGGGAGGACCCCGGTCTCGTCGCCCATGTCCTCCAATGTGTCAGGCATCACCGTAAATGGAATGGCCACATTCGCGGCCATAGCCATCGCAAGAATGACGCGGATGGGCTTTCTCTTCATCGGCGTGTTTTCGAAACCACAAAGTTCACCCTGCATTCGCATCTCCTGACTCGGCGATGAAACACCGACGGCTGAAATCAATGATTGTCTGCTTCCGGTGGTTCGCCCAGAATGGCCGGGGTTGGCCAGTGGGCATCCGATATTCGTCCTCTCGCGCTTTCACTTATCATCGAGCATGGGCACGGCATTCCTGAGTGACAAACAGCTCCGTTTTTACAGCGAGAACGGCTACCTCGAATATGGACGGGTCCTCGGCGACCCGGAGGTACAGGAGCTGCGGGATATCATCGAGGACCTGGTGGTGAAACAAAAACCCGACGTCGAACTCACGGCGACCAAGGCCGAAACCTACAGCCTCTTCACCATGGTATACCAGAAAGATCCACGATTCTGGGAACTGATGCAGGCAAACCCGGTCCTCCTGGACATTGTCGAGTCCATCCTCGGTCCGACATTTCGCCTGGTGGAAGACCAGATGTTCTACAAGCCGGCAGACCACGGCGCCCCCCTCCTTTTCCACGCCGACAACGTCTACTACGGATTCAAGGATCCGGAAATCGTCACATGCTGGATCGCCCTGGACGATGCCACGCCCGAGAACGGCTGCCTGCGGATGCTGCCCGGGACCCATCGTCGGGAGATCAGGCATGAAGCCGTGCCCGGCACGATCCTGCAGGAGGCGGTGATCGACGAATCACTCGCCATTCCCGTACCGGCCAGGACCGGCGATCTGATCCTGTTCGATGGGCTCACCGTTCACGGATCCGGCCCCAATACGACGGGAAAACCACG
The DNA here is from genome assembly GCA_964611475.1 of uncultured Verrucomicrobiota bacterium. Lineage (GTDB taxonomy): Bacteria > Verrucomicrobiota > Kiritimatiellia > SLOV01 > SLOV01 > CAUZEO01. The sequence goes on from CAZTAB010000024.1 coordinate 10,239, forward strand.
ACGCGTCGCCAACATGGTCTCGATCGTTCCCTGCAAAGACGGTCTTCACCGCAAGTTCGCCGACAGCACAAATCCATATCTGCGGGGCGGACCGGCTCGCTGACATGCAAAAGGTGCCGGGCAGCCCTTCCCAGCCGGGAAGGTATCCGTCGTGGTCGTTGGCATAAACGTTTGCCGTGAGGAGCAATTGATGTTGATTGCTGGCACAGAAAACCCGGCGGGGCTTCTCCCTGACCTGCTTCAAGGCCGGGATCAAAAGCGCCGCCAGAACGGCGATGATGGCAACAACGACGAGAAGCTCGAGCAGCGTAAAGCCCCCGGCCGGGGTCGGCGGGAAACGGTCTTTCCGGGCCGGCAGGTCTCGCTACGGATACACTTCCCAAGCCTGTCGCCGGACCGGGGTTCGGTCAAGATCGTTCGCGGGTGGGGAGAAATTCGGCCGGTGCCGTTTTCCCGCGGAAACCTTGGGGAACAACACCTATCCCATCGCCACCATCATCCCGCCGGCAAACATCAGCCCGGCGCCTGCAAACTTGGCCGGGAATCCCGGTTCGCGCAGAAGCACAACCCCCAGCAGGGAGCCGAGCGGAACACTGAGCTGCCGGAAAGCAATCGCGTAACTGACTTCGGAGACGTAGGCCAGTGCGGCCAGCACCGGGAAGTATCCGACAGAGTATCCGATACCCGTCAAGATCATGGCTTTTTTCCGGGTTCGAATGACGGAAGGGACTTCGGCGCGTTCCGCCGGATTCAGCAGCACGTAGGATCCCATCCAGAGCAGGGTGCTTATGGACTGGACAGGCACATACAACAGAACCGCCTCCCACACCCCAATCGAAAAGTCGGCTTTTTCTCTCACCGCCCGGAGGGCAAAGTCGTCGAGCAGGGAGTAGCCAGCCGTTCCCAGGGCCGCGACAAACGCAAACGCGCAACAGGCGTTCAGGTAGTTCCCGGGCCGTAGTTCCCCTAGGCGCTTCATCGGCAGCAACAATCCCCCCGACAGGATCAGCAGGATTCCCAGCATGCACCCTGTGCCGATTTGTCCTGTTCGGCCCAGGGGAATCGAGGCCAGGGCAACAAGCATCGGTGCGATGGATCGCGCCAGGGGATACACGACGGAGAGGTCGCCTGTGCGATAGGCCCCGGCCAGCCCAATAAAATATATGGCCTGGCATGCGCCCGTACACACCACGGCGATCCACACCTCTGCCGGCAACCCTGCGTAGAACCGCCACGCCCAGATCAGAATCGGAATTTTGCAGAGAAAAGCCACCGCCACCGAACCCAGGAAAAGCGCCGCCGGGGGATGGGCGTGTTTCCCAACCAGGTTCCAGCCGGCATGGACGAAAACCGAGAAGAGAATCAGCAGGATGGCAGTAGCGGTCATTTTGGATTGAAGCACGAACGTTGATGCGTTGGCAGTCTGCTGTAGAATGGTGCCGGGCACAAGCGCGACCGCTGGCTGCTTCCTCCGATGCCTCTATCGACTTCAACGACAAGCCAGTCATAGTCCCCCACTCGAACCACATCCTGCAATAATCGAGAGGATCTTTAGCTGACCCTCGGATATAAGAAGGCACACCTGCAGCAAATCGTCCCGGACAAAAGGGCCGGCAGCCGACGGTCTGCTTTTCCCTCATTCCTCCTGGAAATAGGGTTGAACCTCGAGGAAAGCTCGTCTACCCGGGCGAATGACGGCACATCCTTCCACGTTTGACTTTTTGTCTACCCCATGCCGCCCCAGGGCGTTGCCATCACCAGGGCCTGCTACATCCGCGGCAAAGAAAAAAATCGACGGACTTCATCGATCATTTCGCCCGATACGGTATTCTGCACATCCAGCGCGAAGGTCTACGCATGCTGCACTACACGACCCCGATAGAAAGGCGAGGAGCGCGAAGTCAGGACCCGGTGGTCCCCCGCCCAGATCGTCTTGTGGGACAATGGGGCGCGGATGCACCTGGATTCCCAGAAGGACCCGCTTTACGTTGGACCTGACGAGGCGGGAAATCCTTCAAGGGTCAAAATGCGCGCGATTGAAACCAGGGGCAGGCAGTGAACAAAAAGATCAAACGAACAACGATCATCTTCGCTTTTCTTGTCTCTGCTCCCGCGTTTGCCCAAATGGGCTGGTTTCCCGAACCGGAGACGGAGAAGAGAACGGTCGCCGTCTACTGGACCGACGCGCCGCCGAAGATCGACGGCGACCTTGACGAGGAATTGTGGCAAAGGTTGCCGCGCGTCACCGGCGCCACCGACATCACGTTCCGGCATGGGTATGTTCCCGACCAGACGCTGTTCACGGTCGCCTACGATCAACGGAACCTTTACATCGGCGTGGACGCACGCGACCGGTTCGCAGAGACCATCCAGGCCAACGAAACGCGGCGGGACGAACACCTGTGGAGCGCAGGAGATGACGTACTGGAGATTTTCCTCGATCCCGACGGGACCGGGGACCGGTTGATCCAGATCGCGTTCAACCCGATCGGAACGCAGTGGGATTACCGCAAAGACGATTCAGAAGGCGCGAGGAAAACGGACTGGAACGGATCCTGGAAGGTCGCCACGGAAATCAACGATAACGGCTGGTCGGCAGAGGTGGTCTTCCCCTTCGCCGACTTGCCGTGGAGCGCGCCGTCGCCCGGCGACAAGCTGCGGGCGAATATCGCGCGAACCAGCCGGAACCGGAAGGTTCACATTCATTCGTCCTGGTCCATCATTACGCACGCGTTCCACAACACAGGGCAGTACGGGTTCTGGAGCTTCGCCGCGCCGGACCGGGTCGCTTCCCGGAGTGACGAGATCGAAATCAACAGGGAGTTTGTCGAGGTTGAATCCCAGGCGCTGAAGTCGTTGGCGCGGCGCGGCAGCATGGAAGCGGCGATGGCAAGACCCCTCGCCGGCGGGGCCGCGCAGCACGCAACACGATTGTCGAATGAACTGCTGGATCAACCTTTATCGAAAGACGACCTGGACGGCCTTTTGCAGGCGCGGCACACCGGGCACAACCTGAAAGTCACGCTGGAGGCGGCCTCCACAGAGCTGTGCCTGCAAGGATTGGCCGGACCTCTCGATGATCCATTCGGGTTCCAGAATAGCATCCGCGAATCCGGCGGCTACTGGGTGTTGGCCCGCGGTCGCGGGATCTATGCCCTGACCCGCGATAGCGGGACCCTTGCGGGCGTGTGGGATCACGGCGTTGGGTCGCGGACTATTGCCGCCGCATATGATCACTACGAACGGGAGACCCTGAACGACAGGGAATTCTCCGACGAACGGTTCGACAGGGTGGAGACCGTGGAAGGTCATCCCGACGGGCTGACCTTCGTCTGCCGCAATCCGCTCCTTCCCGGATTGACCATCCGGAAGGAATATCGCCTGAAACAGACGGGGCACATTCTCTCCAAGCGCATTCTCGTGTCACAACCGGCCGATGAGAATACGCTGTTGGGCGTCTACACGGACACGGTCTTCGATCCGGCCTTTCGCGCGGCATCCCGCTACAACCGGGTCATGCCGTCCGGATCGTCCGGGGGATCGGACGATCGGGCGAGCATTGACGCCGGGGAAATCACCGGGGACTTCATTCAACGCGGGGGAAACAACAAGGCCTGTGGCTGGGCCCAGTTTGTGATGGCCAACACGGATACGCACACGGGAATCGGGCAGTACTTGTACAAGGTTGACGGACAATACGTCTGGAGTCCCTACGCCATGCCCAGCTCGTATTGGAATGAGAGGGGATGGCAGATCTCCTTTCTGGGAACGTTTCTCGGCGAAAGGCCGTTCAGTTCGGAGATGAGGTACCATCTTTTCGACGGGGACCAGGTGGATTTCTATCATGAATACCTGGCGCTGCCGGAAGTGGCCGCCGAGCGCGCCGTGCTGCCGGTCTCCGAACGCATGGCCGGCCTGCTCGGGATCAGTTTCGGAGCATCCGTCAGCGGCTCGCGTCGTCCGGAATTTCCCGGGAACATGCCCGAGGCCGTCGCTGCCCACGATCTGTTGCGGTCCGATGAAGTCAACCTGGTGTGGGGAATTCCGCGTCACAACTGGAGCGGCAACTACCCGGTCACGGAGGACGCGGAGCTGATCTGGATCAATGAGCGAAACGCGAACCTGGTCGAGCGGGCATCCGCCGGCGAAGCACACAAGGATGCCAGGGTGGTCCGCGAGCGATTTCCCCGGAATCTCCTCAGCGTTTACAACGTGCACACCAGCTTGAACAAGGACAGTGACGCATACCGCCACAATCCCGATTTCGCCCTCCAGAACAAGGACGGCTCCCTGGCGCCCTCGTCGCACTTCGGGACGCGCGAAGTGGATGTAAACATGTCGCCGGCCTGGGTCGAGTACGCGGTGGCGGGCTACCGGAAATACATGGAGTACTACGGCATGGGGTGGCTCTACTTCGACATGTTCGGCGGTTTCTCCGGGCCCGACTGGCACGATGGACGGGTGACCCAGAGCACCGACTTCATGCACTTCGACCGGGAGATCCGGAAAGCCGTGGCGGAGCGGGACGGGATTCTTTTCTTCAACGGTTTCCCCGGCCAACTCTACATCGACATCACCTTCATCGAGGCCATCGCAAGGGACAAGTCAATGTTTGAAAAGGGGCCTGGCTGGTGGCGTTGGCATCATGAACGGATGATGTACTACAAGCTGTTCGAACGCGAGAACATGGCCTGTGTGCCGATTATCTGGGTCAACTACAAGGCGGGCAACCGCAGGAGCGAGGACTATGGCTACGACGACAACAACCGCCAGTTCACCAATCTTCTTCTCGCGCTGGGGTTCCGCACCTCCCGTTGCAACTACGAATACCACGAGGAGTTGAAGCGGGAGGACGGCACGGTGGACATGGCGCGGGTCTACAATTACGAAATCCCGTACCATCAGGCAGCGCTGGAAATGCACAACACGCACATCCCCCGCGTCGGCCTCCAGCCGAGGTACTGGACGTCAAGGGATTCGCGGGAAGAGTGTTACGTTTTAAAGAAGGGGCCCGCCTTTTTCTTCACCTCGCTGAATCACCACGACGAGCGCCGCGACATCACCAGTTCCGCCGAGGTCGAGAAACTCGGCTTTCAGCCCGGCAAGCGATTGTTCCGCTGGGACTATACGCGGCGAAACGATGACAAGATTCAGCGCCGGATTGGCCCGGAGACGCCGGGTTGGGACCGCTTGTTCACCCAGATTCGTTGCACAAGCCGCATTCTCGGGGAGGAGGAGCGCCTGGAGGTCACATTCCCGAACGCCGAAGTCGACTACACGTATGTAGCGACGTTCACGCAGGTTCCCGGCGTCCTGGTCTCGAAGGAGGGCAGGGAATGCCAATTCAGGCTGCCGCACGCGCTTCGCTGCACGATTGACGGGGAAGTGGATGAGGAAGGAAGGCGGGTAACCCTGCAGGCGAACATAGCGTCTCCTTCCGTGGTCGCCGCCTGGTGGCCGCGGGCGTGGGGAGAGCCCCGAATCGAAGTGGGCGGCAAGATCCTCGATGCGCCGGATCCGGTGCTATACAACCGTGAGCGCTTTTTCCTGGTTCCGCTGCCCGCGGGCGCGTTTGATATTGCGCTCGCCGCACGCATGGACAGGCGAACTCAGAACAAGGGCCCGGGGACGTAGGGGAGTCCCGGATCCAAGGTGAGATTCGGGTCGTCGGCCCAGCCGATCCCGAATGTCATGTCGCGGTCCTCTACAGCCTGCATCAAATCATCGTACTGCACCGGGATGACGTGGCCGTCCGCGAACATCAGGTTCATGTAGCTTTGCGAATGAAGCGGGAACGCGACGGTGTAGGGCTCGAAAATCCCCGTGATGTCATCGAAGTTTTTTCCCCCGGAAAATGCTGAATACCATGAATCCGGTGCCCCGTCGAAAATCTGCAGTGTGGTGGTCGGCCTTGCGATATCGATCTGGCTGACCTTGTCGATGGGCTTATAGCGGGAATCCCGCCAGGGGTTCTCATGGACCATGAGGTTCAGATTCACGGAATAGGAGGTGGGATACCAGGATCCCATAAACCCGCTGAACCCTTGCCCCCCCGGATTGAGGCCCGGGTCCAGATTGTCCAGTGCGACCCATTTCGGGCAATAGAACATGTTCTTCGGGCGGCTGTTCCGTAATTGCCAGATTACCGGGTTCAGGTTATCCGTGCTGACTCCCTCCGTGGTCGCATGCAAGTAGGCCGGCCACTGCGAGGCGCCCAGTCCCTGGATGTAAAAGGGCAGGACCGTATTGTCGTGATCGATCGCCCATGAGGCCATCGCCAGGGAGATCTGGTGAAGATTGTTGGAGCAATGCAGGGCCAGCGCGCGCTCCTTCGCTTCCTTCAGCGAAGGCATGAGCAGGGCAGCCAGGATGGCGATGATTGCAATGACCACCAGGAGTTCGATCAGGGTGAAACCGCGGCTGGATGTCGTCCGTTGCATCTGTCCTAACATGCCCAACCAGAGCCTATCCCCCAGCTTGCCCGGTTGCAAACGGTTTTCCCTGGGAAGTGGACCCCGCAGCAGGAGTCGCCAGGACGGCCGCGTTTGACGACCAAACCAAATCCATGAAATTGATTCGGGAGGTGAATGCGCCAACGCCATCCAGGCCAGGCTATTACTAACTCGCGGGCCTGTCACATGCACCAATGTC
>CAZTAB010000025.1:0-7595 GCA_964611475.1 uncultured Verrucomicrobiota bacterium
CAATTCATCGGTCTGTGCGAGCAGTAGCAGTTTTTCCAGTTTATCGTTACTCATGACTGCAACCCTTGGAGTTCACTGTATTCCGATTTTAATGCTTCCCGCAGTTTCGCCAGTGCATACTGCATGCGGGCAAGCGCGGTATTGATTGAGATGCCTTGGATTTTCGCGATCTCCCTGAATGGTAAGTCGGCCTCCGTACGCATGAGGAAGACGGCGCGTTGATCTTCGGGCAGGAGGCGTACCGCATCCACGATTCGCTTGCCGAGGGTCTTGGCATCGATCCGGTCCGGCGGTGCCAGCCCCTTTTCTTCTATTCTCGTTTCAAACACGTTTTCTTCCTTGCGGGTCGCTGTGGCCTGAAGATCCACGATGGGTTTCCGCTTGCGCGCGCGATCAATCACTAGATTCTGAGCAATTCGGTACAACCAGCTCTTGAAGTTCTTCTGCGTGTACCGGGACTGGTTCTTGATGACCCGAAGCCAGACTTCCTGAAAGATATCGTCCGCATCGTCCTGTCCGCCGGTCATTCGCAGAATGAACCCGAAAAGAGGCTGCCGGAACAGCTCGACCAACTCACCGAGAGCGTCGGCGTCGCCGGCCCGGTATCTCGCCAGGTATTCCCGTTCCGGGTTTTCCATTTTTATCCATTCTTTTCCGGCTTTCGTCTCTCTTCCCCACACAACGGATCGGTCGCCTGATTATTGTTCTTCATGTCAAAAAAAACATGAAAGATGCAGATTTTCGAAAGTTTTATTCGATTTGTTCTGTCTGGAACCTAGAAATCCCATGTTGGGTGTTCACTTTACCTAGTGCAACGGATCGATGTTCTCCAGTGGCGGCGCGAGCATCTGGGAGAATACCGAATTCAAGTGCCCCGTCATGCCGGCCGCCATATTTTCCAGGGTCGGCTTGCCGACCACAACAATCCCGAGGCAGAGGATCAGGATGTTCGCCAGGAAAATCACCACGTACGAGAACAGGTATCCGTTGTCGGTGATGTCGTTCTGGTGCTTGAGAAGCATCATGATCGTGAATGTCAGGTGAAATCCCCAAGTGAGTCCGATCAGAGACATCCAGAACGGCTGGTAATGACGCAAGTCAAAGAAGACAAGGAGCAGCCCGTACAGAGCGAGGACCAGGCAGGTGTAGAATGGGAAAAAATACGGGGCGAGCGTAATCAGAAAATTCGTCTTGGACAGTTGGACGCTTCCACCCTGGGCGGAGATTCGAACTTTTCGGACCCGGGCCCCCAGGAGGGTGCCCCATAGTGCGTGGGTCAATTCATGACCCAAGACATAGGTGCGCATGGGTTTTCGCATCGCCAGAAACAGCACGGTCCAGAATATGAACCCGCCGAGGAGCGACCAGGCTTCGAGCGAGACCTTCCACAGGTTCTCGGGACGGCTCATCCCCGCCAGATCCACGAGGGTACGGGCGGAGGCAAAGAGAAGCGGCAGCAGCAGGAGGCCGACGATGAATTTCAGGGGCCGCACTCGCCTCGCAACTCCCTGGTCAGCCGGATCATTGTCTGGGTTTGAATATGGTTCACAACCCACGGTTCTGTCACCCATGGCGCGATATCCGGGAGTCCGTGCAGGAATGCGAGCCGGTCTTCATCGGGAAGTTTTGCCCCGATGGACCCATTCAGTTGCACCAGATTCCTGAGAATTCGGCGCCGCGTGGGGGGGCAGTTGAACGACATCGAGTCGAGATCGATCCAGTAAAATACACGCGCGGACGGGTCGCTCGGATGCCGGACTAGCACGTTGCTGGTTTTGGTATCCGCGTGGTAGATGCGCAGCCGATAGAGGGTCTTTAGGGCTTCGAGAAGCTGGGCCGAGAAGCGTTTCCGGAATTCGGCAGTTTGCCGGTGTAGGTGGGCCTTGATCCACCGGCGGGCCGGTGTCGCATCCGAAAGGAATTCATGGATCGCGTAGCTGTGCAAGGGGATGCCTCGGTGGGTCACGCAAATGAAACCGAATGCCTTCGGAGTCGGGATGCCGGCGGTCGTGAGCGCGTGGGAGGCCGCCCAGGCCCGGCGGCCGCGAGGTGGCCGCCGCAGGTACTTGAGGCGCTGGCGGAAGCCGACGTGGTCGTATCGCTTGACTAGGACTGTCCGGCCGACCAGTTTCGTCCGGAATACGAAATTGACCCCGCTTCTCTTGAAGATCCGCTCCGGTTCGGTCTCCGCGCCCAAGAGTTCTTCCACCACGTTCTCCACTGGAAAATGCCCTTTGCCAGGTTCCAAATAGACCTGAAAGTGGTGGTTTTCCCGCCTAAAATACGCCCCCGCGGGCCTGCGGAGGCAGTCCGCGTACCGTGACGCGATCAGTTGAGGGGCCGAGAGGGGGAGGTCAGAGTGTATGCTCGCTGCCATTTTATCCAGATAGTAGGTTGACTTCCCGGCCTTGCTCGCTAGGATGGCCAGCCTTTTGTAACGGTCGTAAGGACGAGATCGGAAGACGAAACAATGCCAAATCTCAAAAGCTCTAAGAAGCGGTTACGTAAGTCCGCCACCGAACGCGATATAAACCTCCCCGTGCGCACGCGGGTCCGCACTGCGCGGCGCGTTTTCCAGGAAGCGGTTGCGGCCGGCGACAAGGAGGCGGGCGACAAGGCGTTCCGCGCGTTTTGTTCCTGTCTCGACAAAGCTGCTAAAAAAGGTGTGATCAAAAAGAACACCGCCATTCGGAGCAAGACGAGGGCGGCTGCGAATCTTCGTGGCAACCCCGCCTGACCTGTCTCACCAGTATTCGACGATCCCGGCAACGATATTGCGCGCGAGGTCCCGTGCGGCGATAGGCAGTCCGTCCTCCTTTGCCTGCGTGAGGTCCCCCAGCAGTTCGAAGGTCGAGTCGCCCTGAACCCAAGGCGAGTCCGCGAGCACGGCCCCGTCGTCGGTCCGGGTCGCTACAAAGGATGCGGTGAGATACAGCCTGTACACTTCCGTTGCGGTTTCTCGTCCGTCCTGGTAAGCGATGGGCACAATCCTGTAGTCAGTAACCACGACGTTCAGGACGGAATCGGCATTCTCTTCGGATGCGATATCGAGGGATCCGTCGCGCTGCAACTCCTGGATGATCTGTCGGGTCACCTCGGTCTCCAGCAGCGGCTGTGTCGAGTTGTTCTTGATGGTGGGAACGAAAATGGTTTGGATTTCCGACGGGAGCATGGACCCCAGTTGGTAGCCTATGGTGGAACATCCACTCGGCAGGCCAGCGGCCAAGCCCAGACCTAGGAGAACGGGTAAAATACCACTATTTCTCACTCGTGCCCTCCAATTCCATCTGGAGTCGGTGTATACTCTGTTTCGCCTCTTCCGTCCATTCGGAATTTGGAAAGCGCTTGATCAGTTTCTCGTATTCCTGGATCGCCGCTTTCGGCTTTTTTGCCGATTTGTCGTAGAACTCCCCGATCTTGTATACGGCGTGCGCCAAGCGTCGGTACAGGTGGTGCCGCATTTCCTCAATATCTTGCTGGAACCGGGAATTTGGGTACTTCGCGTTGAACACGCCGATGGCGTGCCACCCCTCCTCCGCCGCCTCCATGTCGTTGATGTTCGAGTCAGAGACTGCGGCGAGGCAGCGAATGCGCCCGAACGCGGCCTCTTCCGCAAACGGGGAATCCGGATAGCGAATCATGGCCTGCATATAGGAGCCGATGGCCTCGTTGTATTCTTTTGTCTCCTCCTGGATGCGCCCGACCATCATCTGTGCTTCGGGCGCGCCATCCCATCGCGGGCCGTTTTTTACAATTTTTGCGTACATTTTGATGGCTTTCTCGGGACTTTTGAGTCCAGGAAAGAACAGGAACTTGCCGCGCCGCTGCGTGGCCACCTGCTGGGCAATGCGAAGCTGCTGTGAGAGAACCTCCCCATACGGGAACCTCCCCGCATAGTTCTCCACCAATTCCTGATAACTGTCGAAAGCCTTCCGGAGTTTTCCAAGCGAGACGAGAATCGACGCATAGCTCGCCTGGGCCTTGACGGCTTCGGGGCTCCGCGGCCACCGTTTTACCAGTTTCCCGTAGGCTTTTCGGGCATTCTTCAGTTTTCCTTCCTGATACAGGGTGTCGGCATGCTGCAATTGGGCCTCGGGGGTAGATTCGGCCGGCCGAGAGATCTGGATCAGAGGTTTTTTTTCACCGTCCACTTCCGTGTACGGGTCGGAGGCTGGGGCGCCGACAGCCAGAAAGAAAACAGGCAGTGCCCAGCCGACCCTGCGGAATGGTGTGAAGACGGATCGCATGCAACGGAAGTTAGAAAGTGCATGGGCTGGCGGTCAAGAGGAAAGCCGGGCTGTGCAGGATCCCGAAAATTTCACCTCGGGGTTCGATTTTGGACATTTTCAGTGCTTTAAGTGTTCTACAATTGTCAAATATCGAATAATCAATATCGCATATCGAAAGGGTCGGCTGCCACGGTCAAGGCTGCTCTGCCCGAAACTTCGCTAGGGAAATGAAAAAGAAAGTTCTGATTCCAACGCGCTTGGACCCTGTCGCGATCGAAATGCTGCAGCGCCATGGTGGATACCAGGTCGTTGCCGACGGTGGCTCCGATCTCCGTTCGCTGACCGGCTTGCATGCCGATGCGCACGCTTTGATCGTGCGGAGTGAACAGGTCGACCGGGAGGTCATCGATGCGTTCAACGACTTGAAGGTTATCGTGCGGGCCGGCGCGGGCTTCAACACCATCGATATCCGTTATGCCCGCAGTCGGGATGTCGATGTGATGAACACGCCTGGCGCAAATGCCAACGCGGTGGCCGAGGAAGTGATCGCGCTGATGCTTGCGGACGCGCGGCACATTATTGAAGCGGACCTGTCCACCCGCCGTGGGGAATGGAAGAAAAAGGAACTAATGGGGCGGGAGATCACGGGGAAGGTCCTGGGCATCGTCGGCCTGGGATACATCGGCCAGACGCTGGTCAAGCGGGTACGGGGATTCGATATGACGGTGCTGGGATACGACCCGGTGCTGACGCAAGAACGTGTGCGCGAATTGGGAGTGGACCTCGTCGAACTTCAGGAGATCTTCGAGCGGTCCGACTACATTTCGTTGCACCTGCCGGAGAATGAACAGACGCGAGGGTTGGTGAATCGGGACCTCCTCTCGCTCATGAAGACTGGTTCTACGATCATAAATTGCGCTCGCGCGGGGATCCTCGAGGAGGACGACTTGCGGGCGGTGAAGAGGGAGCGGGAGATCCGGTTCCTGAATGACGTGTACGAGGAGGATGGTGCTGGTCCCAAGCCGTTGGCCGATGTGGCGGACTTGATGATGCCGCACTTGGGCGCCAGCACGATGGAGGCTAACCGGAACGCGGCCCTGCGGGCCGCGCACCAGTTGATCGAGTATGACGAGAAGGGATTGCGATCCTTCATCGTGAACCGCGACGTGCCCGCGGGGCTGGATGAGGCCTACGGGGAGTTGGCCTATGCCGTGGCTCAGCTCTGCCGTCACGTGGTGGGGTGCAAGGCCAAGTTGCGGCAGATCGCTTCGAGTTTCTACGGCAGCCTTGCCCCCTACAGTGAATGGCTTTTGCTGCCCGTGGTGTCCGCCACGGTGGAGCGCTTCGAGCGCTCCATGGACTATGCGGCCACGCTGCAGCACCTGCGTGACATGGGGGTCGAATACGAAAACCGCATTGCTGAAGACAGGAAGGGGTTCGAGAACTCGATCACCATTGACCTGGTGGTCGAACTGGATGAAAACAACCTTCGCCAGGCGAGCGTGAGGGGAACCATTGCGGAAGGAAACGTGATGATTTCCCGTATCGACGACTTTGACAGGCTCTACTTTGCTCCCGAAGGCAAGAACCTCATTTTGTCCTACCTTGACCGTCCCGGGGTGCTCGGCCAGGTTGGCGCCGCACTGGCGCGGGCGAACATCAATATCGACGATGTGCGGAATCCGCATGACTCCCGGGGAATCCAGTCGCTCGCCTGGGTCAAGGTGAACCGCGATGTCCCGGACCACGTGATAGCGGAGATTGCCGCTGCCATTGAGGCGGACATTGCGGTGTACGTGGAACTATGACCGCCGATGCAAGGGCGTGGCCGTTTTCCGGCCCCGGCCGGTTGAGAAAGGCGGAGGCCCGACCACCACGTTGTCGCCCGCTATGGGCGGTGGTCCCTGTGCGCCCAGACCGGGATGCCGGGCCCGGATATCTTCCCAGCGCACGGCCCGGTATTCCGACCGCGCGGCAAAGAAGATAAAGACTGCGATGAAAGCCAGGATCAAGTCCGGGCGGAACAGCCCGATGAGTAGAAAGGCTCCAGCCATCCACTGAGCGATTTTCGATGCAATGCGCGTTGCCTCGACGCGCCCCTTTCGGCGGGATAGCACGGCCCGCAGTACCCGCCCTCCGTCCATGGGAAAGGACGGAAGCATATTGAAAAGCAACAGGCCCAGGTTAACCGCGCTGAGGATGGTGAAGATTTTGGCAAGTGGAGGCACTTCGAGTAGGACCATCCAAACGGCGAGGAGCCCCGCGAAAACAGCCAGTCCGAGACTGACCAGGGGCCCGGCTACGGCGATGCGTATTTCCGCCGCTGGTCGAGCCGGCAGATGAGACAATTGGGCGATGCCGCCGATGGGGAGAAGCAGTATTTGCCGAACGCCGCATCCTTCGCGCATGGCCACGTACGCGTGTCCCAACTCGTGGAGCGCAATGCTGGCGAAGAACAGAATCATCGCCGCAACACTCATGAGAAATGGCAATTTCGTCTGGTTGCTGAAATAGAGGGCCATCAGGGGCAGGAATGCCAGCAACGTGACGTGAGCCCGAATGGCAATTCCGTGGACGCGGCAGATTTTGTACGAGGACCCGAACATGATTAGCACATCATCTCATCGCTTGTGCGGGTAGACAGTGAGTGGAGTGGCCCTGTTCGAGTTCAGTGTACACCCAATGGTTCCAGGATTTTCGGTTCCGGAGGGTCCGCGGGTGCCGGAGGCACCCGGGAGTGCGCGGCGGGAGCAAATTCCGGCAGTGGAGAAATCTCGCCGATCCCCTTTTCCACCTCCCGGTCCTCCCTGAGGTCGGGCGTTTCGGCAATGATTGTAGCTTCCTCCGGAAGGTCGGGCACCGGGGTTTCAGGTGTTTCACCCATCGACTCCCGTGCGGTCTTCTGGGCCGCGGCTTTCTGCCGGAGCGGGGTCAGATCGACGCTGTGGGCCACCAGTTTTTCCCTCACTGTGGTATTTTCCGGATCCAGGACAAAAGACTGTTTCCACTTTCCAATCGCCTCCTCCTCCCGTTCGAGCTTGATCAGGATGTCCCCGAGGTGGTCGGTGATGATCGGGTCGTCCGGTTCGAGTTCGGCGGCCCGGCTGATTTTTTCCAGCGCTTGCTCATATTTTCCCTGTCGGTAGTAGATCCACCCCAGGGTGTCCACGTAGGCGGCGCTATCGGGTTCGGCCTCCAGGGCAATCTCTACGTGGATGAGCGCCCGGTCCAGGTTGATGTTGTGCTCGGCCCACATGTACGAAAGATAGTTGTGAGCCTTCACGTTAGTCGGATCGAGATCGATCGCCTGCAGGAAGAACTTTTCTGCCGTCCCGATGTTTCCCACGCGCTCATGGGCCGCGGCGT
>CAZTAB010000026.1:0-3403 GCA_964611475.1 uncultured Verrucomicrobiota bacterium
CCGCCCCCCCCCCCCCCCCCCCCCCCCGCCCCCCCCTTTCCCATCCCCCCCCGCCCCCCCGCTCCCCCCCCCCCCCCCCCCGCTCCCCCCCTCCCACCCCCCCCCTCTCCCTTCGGGGGGGCCCCCTCGCCGTGGTTTCAGGTTTCATCGGGATTTCCTGATTTTCCCGCCGTTCCGGTTCCTGGAATCCAGTATGGTGATTTGGGAGTCAAAACCCGCCAGCGATTTCACAACCTGGCGACAAAAAATGGTTTGCCTGGTTGAAACCTTACGGCCCGATATGCGGACTGATGGATTCCATGAGCTTTGCCTTGCTCTGTGCGCCCAGCATGGTTTCGGCCACTTCGCCATTCTTGATAATCAGTAGCAGGGGAATGGATCTTACGCTGTACTCCTTGGCCAGTTCCTGGTTGTGGTCGACGTCAACCTTGGCGATCTTCAGCTGGCCGTCGAGTTCCCCGGCCATCTCGTCAAGAACCGGCGCGATTGCGCGGCAAGGTCCACACCATTCCGCCCAGAAGTCGACCAGAACAGGCAGTTCCGATTGGATGACTTCCGATTGCCAGTTTCCATCCGAGATCGTCACTATGCTTTCGTGTGCCACGCGGTATTCTCCCGATTACTTCCTTTAGTGTTTCATTCTGACATTTCGGACGGGTACTCCGTTCGCATGGGCGGTTATCCCCCGATTTTTCCGGGGAAGGGCAGCGCCATGTCCACCGCTATCGTTTGTGCGGCCAGGACATAAACCAGAACCAGTGAGGCAATGACGGTCATGGTTGCAAGCACGGAATAGAACGCACCTAAATCTTTTCCCGCCGGTGCTGATTTCGCTTTCTGGACCTTTGGGCGGCCTGCGCCGGATACGGTGCTGGCCGGTCGTTCCGTCCGCTTGATCTTGATCGTCTTAGGGCGATCGTTGCCCGCTGCGACTGCTTCGGCGGGAATGTCGATCCGTGCGGTTTTGCTCTTGCCGGGTGCATCCGCAACGCCGGGAGCGGGATCGCCCCCCAGGGGGATTTCATCCGTTTCGGCCTTGGCAAGATCCTGTTTTTGCTTGTCCGTGTCCGACGGTGCCTTGTGCTCATCCGCCGGCATCGCCTTCCTGGACAGTTTGGACGGTCCCTTCGCTTCTTCGATCACTGGCTGCTGCTGCCGGTGAAACACGTCTTCTCCGGGCTTTGCTTCTTCGATGCGGATCCGAGAGGTGCCGGAGGGGTTTGGCGCAGGCTTGGTTTCGATCCTTGCGGTTTCGCTCTTGGTGACTTCATCGTCCACCACGGGCCGCGTGGCATTTTCTCCAGCGCCGGTTTGGTCGACTGCGTTGGCGATTTCATTGGGACCACTGGGTCGCGGCAGGGCGATCCGGGCCGTGGCGCTCGGCGGGACGCCGCCGGTGGATTTTGAGGTCTCCGCCTCGCTGAGATCGATGCGTGCGGTTTCGTTCGCCACTGTCGGCGGGGCGGTCTCCTCCCGAATGTCGCCCGGGCCCTTTTTTTCCTTGTCGGAATTCTTCTCGTCTGCCATGTGCTTGACTCCCAGCTGAGTGTATGACGAATGTAAGGCCATTGGCTTCCTGGGTCAAAGGAAAAGGCCGGAAGGTTCCAGAACAGGGGGCATTTCGTGGAAAGTTTGCGCATGCGGCATTCGCCGACCGCGCATGGCGGGCAGGGCCGTGGAGAAAATAGCCATGCTCAAGGAGAGGAGCTTCTCTGCCTTTGCGAATGGTCTTTTCGCTTGGCTGCCGTGTCCTGTCCCGCTGCCGTGTCCGGTTCGACGAGGTGGACGTAGTTGAGTCATTCCCGGCTATGAATCGTCACTCTATTAACCCTGATTTACCCGAATCCGATGTGCGCGCAGCGGTCCGGAGGCGTTTGCTGCCCTGGTTTAGGAAGCACGCCCGAGACCTGCCTTGGCGCAAGCGGCGCTCGGCGTATCGCGTGTGGATATCCGAGATGATGCTTCAGCAAACTCGCGTGGAAACCGTTCGTAGCTACTATAAGCGGTGGATGAAGTCTTTTCCCAGCCTCAAGGCCCTGTCTGAAGCCCCGCGGCAGGATGTAATGAAGGCATGGGAAGGGCTGGGATACTACGCGCGGGCCCGCAACGTCCACCGGACTGCCCGCCTGATCGTTCGTGAATGCGGCGGTCGCTTCCCGGCGACGGTCCAGGATCTCCAAAAGCTGCCCGGGATCGGCCCCTATACCGCCGCTGCCATCAGCAGCCTGGCATTTGGGCTCGATGCCGCGGTGGTCGATGGGAATGTCGCGCGCGTGCTCAGTCGGCTCTACCGGTTCAAGGGGGACCCATCCAGGGCGGACTCGAGGCGACAGTTGCAGGATTGGGCGGAGGGTCATCTGGTGCCCGGCCGGGCCGGCGAGGTGAATGAGGCCATGATGGAACTGGGGGCGACCATCTGTTTGCCTCAATCTCCCCGGTGCGCCGAGTGTCCCTTCCATGCCGTATGCGCCGCAGCGGCCGCCGGTGACACGGGGCGATTTCCCACTCGACCCGTGCAGCCGGCGGTGCCGCATCGCCATGTCGGGGCGGGCGTTATCATCAATCGCGCAGGGAAGGTTCTCCTGGCCCGGCGGCCCGATGACGCAATGCTGGGCGGCCTGTGGGAATTTCCCGGGGGCGGACAGCAGGAGGAGGAGTCGTTGCCTGACTGCGTTTGCAGGGAACTGCGCGAGGAGCTTGGCATTCATGTGCGTGTTGGGCCGCATTTTGTCACCGTGCGCCACGCATTCTCCCATTTCACCATGGATCTGCATGCATTCTGGGCCCGCATTGAACGGGGCCGTCCTCGCAGCATTGAGGTAAGCGACTACCGTTGGGTTGAAGTGAACGAGATCGGCTCTTTCCCGCTGCCAAAAGCCGATCAAGAAATCCTCAAGGAATTAAAGCGCGCACAATTCCCTGATTTTTGACCGCGTACAACCCCGCATCTTGCGGACCGGGGCCGGTGGAGTTTTGTTGTTGCTTCGCAATAATCCGTTCTGAAATGTGGCCGGACATCGGAATCTCGTGTGACTCGCGGATGCAGTATCACCCCGCCCGAGCTTGGGCGGGCGCCACGATCCTCGCCACCGGCGGTCTCTGGATCAGGGGACTGGCGATTGCGAACCTGAACAAGCGGCGCAGGCCCGGACGCAGGCGGGCTGGAGAACCCCGAATTCGCGTGGCGCGGGAACAAAGCGCTGGCGTTGTACGACGTGCAGGTGAACGATCCCGGGAATGGAATTCCTCGGGCCGGTTAGACCTCCATTACGTCCTTTTCTTTCTCCACGACCATCTCGTCGATTTTCTTGATGTACTGGTCGGTGGCCTTTTGGATTTCCTCGAGCGTCGAGTCGCGGTCGTCTTCGGTAATGGTTTGGTTTTTCTGAAGTGTCTTGGTTTG
>CAZTAB010000027.1:0-6732 GCA_964611475.1 uncultured Verrucomicrobiota bacterium
CGCCACCTATGAAAATATGCTGGTCTACGCGATCCTGCGGCTGGGCGGCTTTTTGTTGTAACACGTCGCTCCACCCAGCCGTGGCGTCGGCGTTCCCCGCCGACGCCACGGTTTGGTTGGCCGATCGAGGAAACATAGACGACGTTTAAGAAAGCACCGAACTTGAAGACGAGGAACCTTACCGACGGCCAAGTCGCATCGTTCGAACGCGACGGCGTGATTACACTGGACACGCCGGTGCCGAAGGCATTGATCGCCGAGGCGTCAAAGTCCATGGATGAGATGTTCCCCCTCAGCTTCGACAAAAGAAACCTGCCTGGCGAAAAACCCGAGCGCTATCGAGTTGGAATCAATGAACCGACCGAGGACGTGTTCGTTCAGATCCTGCAGAACCCGTTCTTCGAACACCTTGCCTGCCAAATGCTGCGCGCGGAGTCTGTACATCTCGTCAGCATTGCCCTGCGCAACACCCATCCGGAGCCAGGGGCCGAGTTCTCGTTCAAAGAACACACGGATATGTCGCTCAGCTTGAAGGACCTTTCCGCGACGCCGCGACGCATGGCGGTCAGCTTGTTCCTGTGGCTCAATGATGTAAATAAAGAACGCGCTCCGCTCATGGTCCGCCCGGGCAGTCACCGGCGAATCGCGGAGATCATGGGAGACAACCCGCGCTACATTCACCGGTCATGGGATCCGGACGACTACATCAACGTGCCGGACGAAATGTCGCTTCCGTTGTACGTCCCGACCGGCCCCAACGATTGGCCGAAAGCGGAGTTTGACGATCCCATCCCCTGCGTCGCCCGGGCCGGCCAGGTGACCGTTCTCAATCCCGCCGTCATTCATGCCGCCTCCACGAACATCGGGCACGGCAATCGACAATCCATGCACATCGACATGTGGCCCGCGGATGTGGAAATCGGCGAGACGAAAAACCGTCGAATCAATCGCGAGAAGTATATGGGAAAACTCCGGACAATTCTGCCGCGGGAAAGGCACTCGATCCTCCCGGCGATGACCGGCGGCAAATAGCACGGGTGTCCGCCCCTTGTTACGTCCCGCTGGCCCATGCCCTTTCAAGATTTCGTATCCCATTGAAAAATGTTCACCAAAACGACCTGGACGCTGGCCTTCCTGCAGCCGTTCACGAATCGATAGGGGACGCGGCATCCGGGACGCTCGATGCGGCAAGGATAGCCGCCAGCCGGATGCAGGGCAACGGCGTCATCTTCGCGGCGGTTTTCGAGGAAGGCGTCCTCCTGGCCAACCTCTCACACGAAAACCCTTTCGCTGAATTCGACGGCACCCGAAAAACCTTGTCGCCCATTTCCATGGAGTTTGTCTCACATTGATCCAGGCGGATAGAATGAGGATCGAGGCGTCCGAACCCGGCATCACCCGGGTCCACACCATGCTGACCGGCGACCCGGAAATCCCCATTCCGACGCACAAGCTCAGCGGAACCGGCGTGGAGCCCAACGGGAAAGGTATGAGGGCCTGCCTGAACAGCGAGAGCATCGCGCTCAATCACGGAGGCGAGGTGACCGATCGATGGGGTTTGGAGTGAACCTGATGACCCGGGACTCGCTGATAGGACAACCGGTTGACACCCTCCCGACGCCTTGCCTTGTGGTCGATCGCGACACGCTTGATTTCAACCTCAACCTGCTGGCGGATTACTTCGCAGACCGGGCCTGCCGCATCCGTCCGCACTTCAAATCACACAAGAGCGTGGAAATTGCACGGCAACAACTCGCCGCCGGCAGCTGCTCCGGCGTGACCTGCGCCAAGCTTTCCGAGGCGGAGCAACTTGTAACAGGGGGGATTGAGGACATTCTAATCGCGAACCAGGTGGTAGGCCCGGACAAAGCGCGGCGCCTGGCGGCGCTCAACCGGAACACGCTGGTGCGGTGTGCGGTCAATTCGCCGGTGGAAATCGACATGATCGCCCGGGCCGGACGGGAATCGAGCGTTGAGATTCCCGTCCTGATCGAAGTCGACGTGGGCATGCGTCGCTGTGGCGTACCCGCGGGTGAACCAACGCTGGACCTGGCACGGAGAATTGCCGGGACAGCCGGGATTCGTTTCGACGGGCTGCAGGGATTCGAGGGACATATCGTCTATTTTGCGAACCGCAAAGATCGTGAAAAACAGAACCGGGACAGCCTGACGCCCCTGGTGGAGACGCGGCAGGCACTGGAGGCAGAGGGGCTCTATCCCTGCCTGGTGTCCTCCGGCGGAACCGGCACGTACGACCTGACCGGAAACATCGAAGGGGTCGATGAGGTGCAGTGTGGAACCTATGCCCTTATGGACGGGAAGTACAACGAAGTCCGGCCGGAATTCAAGATCGCGCGGTGGGTACTCACAACGATCATTTCCGCACACGAAGACTTCGTCGTCGTGGATGTTGGCCTGAAGGGTGTCGGAAGCGACATGGGATTCCCCATCGTGGAAGGACACCCGGATGCAGCGGCGCGCTATTGCGCGGAAGAGCACATTCCCATCGACGGAATGACGGGGAAAGTCGGAGAAAAAATCCGGCTCGTGCCACTGCACGGCTGTACCACGCACCACCTCTACCGCGAGATGTGGATTGCGAGAAACGGGATTGTCGAGGATGTATGGCCCATTGAGGGGGCAGGGTGCCTGGAATAGCACTCCCCCCCCAGCCATTGCGTCGTCGATCACGACAGGCGCCAACAATCTCCGGGACCGGCAGGAGAAGTCGGCACGACGGGCATTTGATAGATGCTGGGAAGACCATCAGAAACGAGGGTGCCTAGCATTCCTTTCCATTCTTCATGATGCTTGTCAACAAGTTGAGAGGAAAAGTATTTTCAGCCGGTCCGCGATCACAACCGGATCAGGATTCTCATCGAGCTTCAATGGAAACAAACTGCAGCCTGCGGCGAACGCGAGTGACATCCGGCCTCCGGATGCCGCAGGTGACAGCGACGAGCAAACCCGGCTGGACAAACGGGCGGACTTCCCGCGGGAATATTCCATTGAGAAAACCAGGCCCTTTCCAGTATGAACAAGCAAGATGAAATGGAACGAACGATTGATTCGGGGTGTGTTGCTCTGCGAGTCGCATGTTGAATTCCGCAAAGAGAAGGGTGTCATCGCCGATGCAGTCTCGCGGGTCGCGGACAACGGTTTTTTCGGAGCCATCTCGATCGCAGAAATCGACAACAGGGAGGATCGGAAACGGATCCGCGACATTGTTGAAACCCACGGCATTTTCCTGACCCAGTGGGAAACGATGGTCATTGGGGACGAAGGCCTGAATCTCTGCGCCCTTGATTCGCGCTTACGAGACCGGTCCGTTTGCAGGATAAGGGAATTGATCGAACTCGCCGCCGAGACCGGCGTACGAAACGTAGGGCTGCTGTGCGGACCGGACCCGGGGGCCGCGTTGCGCGCGGAGGCGACGAAAGTGGTGTGCGAAAGCCTTGGTACGCTGTGTGAGGCGACTTCACGCCACCCCGACATGCGCCTCATGATCGAGCCCCTGGACCGGGACGTACACAAAAAGGGGCTGGTCGGCCCGACGCCCGAGGCCGTGGCGCTACTGGATCGGTTGAAAAAATCGCACTCCAACGTTGGCCTGTCCCTGGACACCTCGCACGCAGTCCTTCTGGATGAAGACCCGGCAGACACGCTGGACATGCTGGCCCCCCACCTGCTCGAGATTCACCTCTCAAACCCGGTTCTGGATCGATCAAGTCCATACTATGGCGACTATCACATCCCTCCCGGGCCACCGGGCGTGCTGGACGTTCCGGACTTCACACGGGTGCTGAAACACGGCACCCGGCCCGGCACTCTTCCCGGCCCGGTTCCCGTCTCGGCCGAAGTCCGCTCCCCACGCGGCGGCGACCCGTGGGAGACTGTGGAATTGTGCGCGAGCACCCTTCGCCGGGTCTTGGATGACATGGAGAGCGGAACGAATCAATAATCCGTTTTCTGATCCGGGACCGACCGTACCAGAATCAAGCATCAAGGAACGCGCCCCTTCGGTGTTCACCCTCTGCCTTGGAATCATGACTGAGTCCGCCAAAAAGCTTATCGACTATATATTCAATGTCTTGCGACCAACCGGGCTGAAATTCGAGCAGTCGCAGCCAATCACCGGAGCTGTAGGATTGCGGAACGATTGGGCTTCACTCACTCCGGATAGCCATTTCGAGCATCCCGGTGACCCATGGTTTCATGGGCTCCGCAGAACGGGCTACAACGGGCAGTGCTTTCGTAACAACTCGTGATGCGCCACGAAAGATCCATACTGTCCAAACCTTTCCGGGTTCGCTCCGCGCCACATCACGGTCCGGCCAACACGCGGTAAAACCATGCCGAGTTCGTTGGCGGGAAGTTGGTCACCACCACTTCCGGCCCGGTTGAGGATATCCCGACCGCGCCCGGGACGGGTTGCCACTGGAGTAAATCGCTTACATCGGCCGTGGCCTCGAGCGTGTACCGTGTACAAGGATCCGTAGGCCAGCGCACGATGTCCCCAGGGCCATCGGCGGCCTCCAGGCTGTCGATGGTGACCGTGATCGAGTCGTCCCTTTGGACCTGGGTCGACAGGCGAAAGTCGATTTCATACTAGCCGGGCCGGCTAAAAGACCAGTTGAAGTGATCGTGAGCGTTGGCCTGGATGTAGAACCGGTCTTCGGCGGTGACACCGCCCAGGAACGTCGAGAGATAAACCGTGGGCGTAGCGCCGAATTGAAACAGGGAAAAATGCCCACCCGGCGGCCCTCGTACCGCCAGCAGGTCGACCCTGACATGCCGACCCTCGAAATACGCGAATCGATCCGGGTCCATGGGGTTCCAGGTGGCTAGGCGACCGACGTCGCCGATCGCGTTCACGCCAAGAAAAAGCTGGTCCGTAACGAAGTTCTGATTCAGGTTCCAGAATGTTTCGCCCACCCCTGCGCCGATGAATCCAAAGTCATTGGTCAGGGCTGCCGTCATCGTCTCCCGGCTGTCCACTGATGCAAAGGCATAGGCTTCGTCCATAAAATAGTTTGTAGCAACGGGAGGCTCACGAATCCCCCAGGTCAGAGAACCCACGCCGCCGCAGTAATTGACCACCAGATCGATATGCCCCTGGTCGAGAACCAGGCCGCCGTTAAAGTTGGTCTCCACGGCAAATCGCGCCGTGTGCACGTCGCCGGTCACCAGGCCCCCCCCCGCCCATGCCGGCGCAACAGGGATGGCCCGCCCCGCGGCGCCACACAGGCCAAGGGAGCCGCTACGGGCACGTAACAGATCCATCATTTGAGATTTCTCTTCGTAATGGATTACTGAGGAGGCCGGGCAAAATCCGGATCGCGGTCGTAAAGGGATTTCAGTTCCGTGCCGTGCAAAGTATTTACATGGGCATCGGCGAACAGGTAATTGGCCGTGCCATCCGTCCGCTCCCGGTTTGGACTGCCACTGCGGTGTCGATCCGGCTGGATGCTCTGGAGCAGGGTCGGCCAACCCAGAACCCAGAGGCGGGAGTGGGTGTGGTCGGACGTGATGTCGGCGGGTAGCGATTCGGCTCCGATGAACGTGGTGTATGTCCGCACCGGACTTGCCAGCAGGTCTCGGTTGGTAAAGTCCTCCAGCACGCCTCCAAACGAGACCAGTGGAACGGCAATGTACTCGTTCATGATGTAGCTGGTACCATTGTGCTCAAGCAGTTCATCCCTCCGGGGGTCCCCCGGACTAATTCGGATCTCGTCCACGTCGCCAAGATAGGGAGCCAGCGTGTAGATCCAGGCGTTGGTGTGCTCCGGGTCGGGCCCACCCGTGCTGCCGTGGGTGGTGGAGGGAAACAAACCCTGGTGATCCGCACAGAATCCGTTCAGGGCAATCCCGATCTGGCGCATGTTCGAGACGCACGAGACACGGCGGGCCGACGTCATCCCCTGGCGCACGGCCGGCACCAGTAACGCCGCCAATACGGCGATAATGGCGATGACGACCAGGAGCTCAATCAAGGTAAATGCAACACGCGAGTCATGGATCTGTTTCATCCGTTACACCGGTGGCGGGCCGCGCGGGGAAAACGATATCCCCGCGCGGCTCCAGATTTCGCATCAGCCGCGGACGTTGCACACCCGGCGAAGGAATCGAAAGCCCAATACCCCCAGAACCAGAAGCCCCAGCGAGTTCGGTTCGGGCACAACAACGAACGCAAACGTCTGCTCCCCCGTCATTGCTCCGGCCGCGCTGTGGGTTCCGGATGCCTGCAACGTGAGTTGGTACGTCCCGTCGAGGGAGAACCCCCAGTTGACGTGATCATGGGCTCCGGCGGCCTGCGCATACGCGTCGGCGCCGCTGACTCCGTCGAGGGTGGTCATGAAAAAGTTCGGCGTAATGCCGTCCTGCCACATTGAAAAGGTGCCCGGCCCGCTGAAGCCCGTCAGGGTCAACGTGATCGGCGTACCCCAATCGCCCGGAGCCAAGTCCTCGGTACCGATGCCCAGGAACGGCACACCCAGGGAGTCGGCGAGGGTACCGGACTGGGGCAGAACCCAGTAGGATTCCCCGGCGGCCACTCCCATGGGATCCCAGGCACTTCCGGCCGGACGCCCTCCCTTGGAAAGGACGTCGAGGTACGTACTCCGCGGCACGCGCACATCCAGGTCACCCGCTTCGAACTCTTCGTCCAGGCGGGGAACCCCGTCCACGACACCTCCTTCCAGGTGCCAGTGTGGTTCAAGTTCCGGGGAAACG